>JBBIHP010000214.1:0-2001 GCA_037446915.1 Ignavibacteria bacterium | reverse complement strand
GATAATCAGCGGCGCCGTCAGGGACTATTATGACAAATTTTGTGGACAAAATTTTCCCATCTAAATTGAACAACTTTGTTTTTCTAAAATACTTGTTCTACTTGTGAGTATAATTCTTTCCAACAACCTGGTTTAATGCGGAATTTAGTTCCATGGTTATGATGTGTACGTGCATCAAAATCAATTAGAATAATACCTCGTTCAACACACAAAATAAAGTTCTCAAAAGAGAATCCTGAAAGCATAAGTAGATTCTTATATTTGAAATACTCTATACCATTTTCTACTTTGCTATCGGCAATAACATAAAAACAATTTCGTACTTTTTCTCCCATCAAATCTCTAAGATCATCAAAACCCCAATATGGTTCCGGATTAAATGGTTTGAGTCCAGCTCGTTTTTCAACCGATTTTAACCACTTCAATATCTGTTTATCAGAAGTATCTGCTTTTGATGGATCAAAAACAAATTTGATTTTCCGTTGTTCTCGGTCAACAACAACAGTAAAACCACGGTTAGTAAATTGAAGAGCATTAGTCGTTGAACGAAAACTCATTTCAGTTTTTGGATATTTTATTCCTGCTTCTTTATGGGTCCAGCCATAAAGAGGTAAAAGCATCTGAGACACGATATCTGCTCCTCGAGGAAATGGTTCATAATGCTTTAGTGTTACGAGAGAAGATGTATGCGACCTTTGCCCCTTTAACTCCCACCCGTTCGCATTTGCGATCGGCAAATTATTTTCTGGAATACCAATTAATTTTTCAAGTGTATTACCGACTGCGCCGTCGTTTCTTGTCGATTTTATTTTTTTAACACTTCTGAGCCATCCAAATTTTGCAATTCTCCTAATTTCCCTTATTAATTTGCTTTTTGTTATCAATTTCATCATTTAGGGGGTCTCCAAAAATCGAGAAGGTATTCAAATGTAACACCCATAGTTATATAGTTACTAGGCCAACCAAAAATTCCTATCTGATTTACAATATTTGTTCGATCCCAGATAATTATATTTCTAAGTTCATATCCACGTCTACGCAGTTCTTCAATCAACGAGACATGGATAGTTATACGCTGATTTTCCCACCACATATCTGGCACGTTTATTACACAATGACCTTTATATGAAAGGAGTGGTAACAAGGACTCAAAAATATCCCCCATAGCAATTGTATAATCTTCAATTGCCATTGTACCTAAATCACGTTTGTCTTGGGAATATTGTTCAACCTTACCGAGTTGTCCATTGTCTCGATTTCGGCGAGATTTATTCTTACGAACACGATTTAATAAATTAGCATAAGGTGGAGATGTCCAAATTAATTTAACGGACTCTTTTTGAAGATAATAATGAATATTTCTGGCATCATCCTGAATTGCCACTTGACGTGAAGAATTAAATAATTCAGATTGCCTTATGCGATTTTCACAAAGATTTATATATTTGGATTGCAAATCAAAACCTACAGCATTACGGTTGGAATCGTTTGTTGCAACTAGCGTTGTGCCACTTCCAACGAATGGATCAAGTACAAGCTCTCCTTGGTGAGTAAAAAGCTCTATAATTTTTTTTGAAAGTGAAATTGGAAAGGTTGCAGGATGTACGTTTTTGTCTCTAATATCCCTTGTTTCATAAGTAAATCGCCAAACCCCAATTTGTGATTTAAGCCAATCCTTCGCTTCTAAACAGTTTATCCTATTTAAAGCACATTCACACGTTCTTGAATATCCAATATTCAGTTTAGTACGGTATTCAGCATCTCCTTCTTTAATTGTCAATGCTGAAATATCCTTTTTATATTCTATTTTTCTTGATTTTTTTTCTGTTTTGCTCAATTCAAATCACAATTTCATTTAACAAAATATAAGAAAAAACCATTAGTCATTCTAATGAATACTCGTTATAGTTAGTAAATATATTGCGATGCTTTATTGCGGCAAGTAGTGCAAAAGTTTCAGCAAGTCAGAAAATACACCACCTGCGGTTACATCTGCGCCGG
>JBBIHP010000213.1:0-2037 GCA_037446915.1 Ignavibacteria bacterium | reverse complement strand
CGGGCATGGTTTAATCCGATTCCATAAAGAAGTGCTTCGCGAAGAATTAAATAATTACCGAATGTTTCCTGAATCTTTACTTCACCCATTAATTTGGTTTCTGCATAAAGAGAAATGGGAATTAGTTTTGAATCTTCCTTTAACATAGAACCTCGGTAACCCGCATACACTAAATCGGTCGAGAGATAAACCAATTTACTTTTGAATTTTTCACACAGTTCTGCAATTCTTTGAGTAGCATTTACATTTATTTCATATACAAGGTCAGCTGCCATTGCATCGGCTTTATCGGGATTTGATATAGCCGCAGTATGTATTACAACATCAGGATTAAATGTTTCAAATATCTTTGCTAGACTATTATAGTCGCATATATCAGCCTTAACAGAATTAAATTCCGAACAATTACCAACATGAGCGTTATACTGAGTTAAAATTTGATTTGATTTTCCTAATTGAATATTAAGATATTGCCCTATCAAACCGCTGCCACCAGTTATAATAATTTTCATTTAACAGAACCTTTCAATAATTTTTAACAGCAATAATATTATTTTTGAACCAGAAACGGAATTAATTCGTTCAAAACATTATAGTAATTGGAATCATGTTCAAGAGCATGAGCAAGATCATGATTATAAAAGAAATGAGGGATAGATGAAACATTTAATTGGGGCACATACATTTGTAAGTGGAGGACCCGCATCTGCAATAGATGCTGCAGATAAACTTGGATTTACTGCAATGCAAATATTTACAAAGAACAACAATCAATATTTTGCTCGGGATTTAACTGAAGATGAGATTAATAGTTTCAAAGAAAAATTGTCTAAATCAAATATCAAATTTGTTGTATCGCATGATTCTTACCTGATAAATCTATGTGCAAAAGATCCGGATGGGTTGTCTAAATCGCGCCAGGCATTTATAAAAGAACTTGAACGATGCGAACATCTTGGTATTCCTCACTTGAATTTTCATCCCGGTGCTCATACCGGTCAGGGTGAAGAAGATGGAATAAAAAAAATTGCAGAATCACTCAATTATGCTCACCAGAAAACGAGCGGTTATAAAGCCAAGAGTATGCTCGAAGCAACAGCGGGACAAGGAACAACTTTAGGTTACAAATTCGAACAGTTACGAAAAATAATTGATCTTGTTGATGAACCTGAACGGATGACTGTTTGTATAGACACAGCACACATCTGGGCAGCCGGGTATAATATTCGTGACCCGAAGGAATATAAAAAAGTTATAAAAGAATTTGATGAGATTATTGGATTGGACCGGCTAAAATGTATTCACATGAATGACAGCAAGAAGGAACTAGGTTCAAAAGTTGACAGACATGATCATATTGGTAAAGGATTTATTGGGCTGGAAGGATTCACAAATATTATGAATGATAAAAAACTTGAAAAGGTGCCCAAGATTCTCGAAACACCTAAAGAGAAAGATCAGAAAGAAGATGTGGAGAATATAAAAGTTTTGTTGAGTCTTGTTAAGAAATAATTACAGAGGTCGTAGAATCATAATCCCGGTCTGTTTTTTATTTCCCTTTATATAATCGGCAAGGGGTTTTTCAGTGATTTGTACTTTATGCCCAACATTTGGTGCATGGAGTAAATGGATTCTACCATCTTCCATTCTAATTGCAATACCTGTATGCGCAATATCCAATCCTTCAATATTTGTAGTAATACCAATTATATCACCGCTTTCAATCTTGTTTTCAACTTTTTCAATTTTTTCCTGGGGGATATAAAAATATTTTCTTTTGCTAATCCTTTTTTCAATCGATGCAATTTCAATAACGAACATTGGATTTTCTTTAAGCTGTCTGTAGGAATCTACATGTTTGCGCATAAAATCGATCTGCTTTTTGTAAGGCACACCGCCAATCTGTTTGGTAATATCACGCCCGATCTCCCGTTTGTTCATATCATAAATCCAATCGGAAAAATAATGGAGCCGCGACGGATATTCTTTCAGCACACCATCTCTATAACGAATATTTTTCAATTCATCCTGGTAATC
>JBBIHP010000212.1:0-2073 GCA_037446915.1 Ignavibacteria bacterium | reverse complement strand
AAGGCGTTCTGGATGAATTGATCGATAAATCAATCAAAAATAGAATTGAATACAAATCTGCATCAACACCCGATGAAAAGAGAATTGTATATAACCGTTTAAGGAACAATCATTCATTTATCGATTCGCTTAAAAAAGTTGGTGAGAAAATAGAAGTCGGATTTGTTGCTATGGATGTTAAGACCGGTCAGATTAAAGCTATGGTAGGAGGACGCGATCAAAAATTCTTATACGGATTAAATCACGTTACTCAAATACGCAGACAACCCGGTTCCTCATTTAAGCCGATTGTTTATTCTGTTGCAATTGATAACGGTTTATATCCGGCATTCCCGATTATAAATCAACCATTCGATTATGATGGCTGGAGTCCCAAAAATTTTGACGGAAAAACCGGCGGCTTCACTACGCTTAGAGATGGATTGGCTCACTCGGTTAATATTGTTGCAGCAAGATTAATTATTGAAGATTATGCCCCGATGTGGAAGATTTTACGATTCGCAGAAAAAATGGGAATTAAAAGTAAACTTGAACCTTATCCCTCTATTGCATTAGGTACTTCTTTAATTACTCCTTTAGAAATGACAACTGCATTTGCCACACTTGCCAATCATGGTATTTACAATGAACCGATTTCTATTTTAAGGATAGAAGACAAAGATGGGGTTTTAATCGATCGATTTACAAATCAAACATACGAAGCAATTCCAGAAGAGACTGCATATATTGTTACAGATATGCTTCGTTCTGCAATTGATTATGGTAGTGGTGCAGGTGCACGTGCACGCTTTAATTTCCAGAGACCGGCTGCCGGTAAGACTGGAACAACTCAAGATTATGCTGACGCATGGTTTGTAGGATATACTCCTCAAATAGCTGCCGGTGCATGGGTTGGATTTGATGATCAAAGAATTTCTTTTACAGGAGATTACGGACAGGGTGCCCGCGCTGCTATGCCGGTTTGGGCAATTTTTATGCACGATGTTTATGAGCAATTGCAATTACCTGTTGAAGATTTTACACCACCCGCAAGTGGTAATGTTGTACCGGTAAGGTTTTGTAAAGAATCAATTTATGAATTAGGTGATCCAAGATTATATTCGAATGATTGTCGGACCGGTGTTCTTATTGACATAATGAATATCAAAGATATGCCTTCAACATTTGATGCATACAGAGATACAACTATGAGGATCTCAAACCGGTTTTCGGTACGCGATACTTCGCACGAAGCAAAAGAAATCAGGTAATTTTGAAATGACACCGGATGTTCAGTAATTTTGGAGCACGAATTTGCCCGGATGGCGGAATTGGTAGACGCGCTAGCTTCAGGAGCTAGTTGGTGCAAGCCAGTGCAGGTTCGAGTCCTGTTCCGGGCACTTTCCCTTTCATAATTTCCCAGATATTAATTAAATAGAAAAAATAATTTGAATGACTCACTAAATACCGCTTATAAGCAAGCAGTCGATTTCACAAAATCTCATTACGAAAATTTTCCTGTTATTTCTCTTTTTATTCCGGTTGAATTAAAAAAACATATCGCAATTGTATATCAATTCGCCCGTCAAGCAGATGATTTTGCAGATGAAGGTGATGTAAGTGAAAGTGTTAGATTAGAAAACTTGCAGAGATATGAAAATCAACTTAATGATTGTTTAAGGGGAATTTATGCTAACAATTTCTGGATGGCACTACATGAAACCATCAAATCATTCAAGCTAACTCAAATTAATTTTTATGATCTGCTCAGTGCATTTAAACAGGATGTAACAAAAAAACGATATCAATCCTTTGATGAATTGTCGAATTATTGTCAATGGTCGGCTAATCCTGTCGGTCGTATTATTCTCGAAATATTCGGTGTTTATAATGAAACAGCCCTAAAATACTCGGATGCAATTTGTACGGCTCTCCAGCTAACGAATTTTTATCAGGATGTTTCAATTGATATTAAAAAGGGAAGAATTTATATCCCTGTGGATGAAATGAATTCCTTTGGAGTAGATGAAAAAGTATTTGAGTTAAAAAAAAATAATACTAAATTTAAAACGATGTTAATACGTCAGGTTGAAA
>JBBIHP010000211.1:0-2084 GCA_037446915.1 Ignavibacteria bacterium | reverse complement strand
GGGGATTGTATCATTAACAATTTGAAATGCCTGACTCATCATCTCATCGTTAACCGTAGGGATTGGTTGGAACTTTGCAAACTTCACAAGATCGGCATTATTGAAAAATTTATTGGCAGTATCTACAATAAATTTACCATCATCAAGATAACTTAATACAGCAAGTATTTCCGCAGAGGTCATTTCCAGAGCCCTGAAATTAAATCTCTCTTCGAAGTATCTTCTGATAATTTCCGTAATTTCTGAATGATACTCTTTAATAAAGCCCTGTTGCCACAATTTTTTCTCTTCAAGGAGATGTAATTGATTAAGTGCTACTTCATAAGGTGGAATTTTAATTTCCGGTATTGATTCAACAACCCCTTCTGTTTTCTTTTTATAATATTTATACAAGAAATAACCGCCGATTAAAATTCCGGCAGAAAGTAAAATAATAATAGCGATTAATAGCCAGTTGGGAGGAAGTTTTAAAGGTTCTTTAACGTCTTTAATTTCCTCCTGAGTATTAACCGGTAATGTGTGAACAACAATTGAAACAGGATTAGTATTAATGAAAATTTTATTGCCGCTTTGATATTTTGTGTAAGCTATTTGTATTGGTGGAATAGTAACTTTGCCTGAATCATATTTAGAAAAAATAAATTTATGATACTCAACAACATTTTCTCCTACGTTTTTCTTTTCAACAGGGAGTGCCCTGATGAAATCGAGTACTTTTACACTATCCTTAATTGAAGGAACATAAACAGCAAAATATTTATCGTGGCGGATTTCGATTGTATATGTTATGTAATCACCAACCATGTAGCTGCTTGTATCGGTTGAAGCACTGACAGTCATTTCCTGAGCATAAGAAGATAGGAATGTAAAAAGAAAAACAACCGGAAGGAGTCGTAAAGTTTTCACCATCTTCTTTCTCTCATTTTGAAAAAATCCACCAGCGGTTTAATATAAGAACCGCTCGATTGCACATTAATTGAATCCAGCCGGCTTGAGATAAAGAGTTGTTTTCTATAATTATCAAATCGTTTTTGAGTTTCTCTAAAATGCAATTTGAAATCCTTGCTGTCCGTATCAACATAACGGATATCTCCGGTCTCGGCATCACGGAACTTAATTAATCCTGAACCGCTAATTTCTTTTTCCCTTGGATCGCCTAATACAATTCCTATCAGATCGTGCTTCTTTCCTACTATTCTCAAAATTTTTTCGTAACCGATATCATAAAAATCGGAGATGAGAAATACGATAGCTTTCTTTTTAATTGTATGGTTAAAATACTCTAAGGCAAAACGGATGTTGGTTTTATTTCCTTGCGGTTCGAATGAGAGTACTTCTCTAATAATACGCAAAGAGTGACTCTTCCCTTTTTTTGGTGGAATAAATTTCTCAATTCTATCTGTAAATAGAATTAACCCGACTTTATCATTATTCTTTAGTGCCGAAAATGCGAGAATGGCGCTTAGCTCTGCCGCAATCTGCTGTTTTGTCTTATCAACTGAACCGAATACAAGTGAACCGCTTAAATCAACAAGCAGCATAACTGTCAGTTCGCGTTCTTCTTCAAATACTTTAATAAAGGGATGACCGAATCGTGCACTTACATTCCAATCGATACTTCTAACATCATCTCCAATTTGATACTCGCGCACTTCAGAAAATTCCATTCCCCTTCCTTTGAATACGGAATGATACTCACCGGAGAAAACATCATTAACAATTCCCCTAGTGCGGATTTCTATTTGCTTGACCTGTTTTAACAGTTCTTTTGTAAGCATATTCTTGTAAAAAAGTCCTTAGTGATTAGTCTTTTGCATTCAGCAATAATTCATTTTTACTTGTTATAATCTGAAAACTAAAAGCTGATTTTTTACGGTACCTCAATCTTGTTTAATATTTTGGAAATAATAGTTTCGGAAGTAATATCCTCAGCTTCGGCTTCGTAAGTAACAGCGATTCTATGACGCAGAACATCCATACAGATAGAACGAACATCTTCAGGAATTACATAACCTCTTCTTCTTACAAAAGCCATTGCACGCGCGCCTAATGCAAGGTTAATTGATGCACGAGGAGATGCTCCG
>JBBIHP010000210.1:0-2133 GCA_037446915.1 Ignavibacteria bacterium | reverse complement strand
TGGGATTAGAGGCAGAAGAACACTTGTCGGGTAGCAGCCGGGATTAGCAACAATACTTGCACCGGCAATTTTATTTTCATTCCACTCGCTAAGTCCGTATACTGCAATATTTACAAGGTCGGAAGCAGTTTGTTCATGTTTATAGTATTTTGTGTAGTCGTTGAGATCCTTTAATCGGAAGTCACCGCCAAGGTCAATTACTTTTATCCCATTTTCATATGCACTTTTAACATAGGGCATCGCCTGACCCGATGGAAGTGCAATGAACAACAGATCAAGACCGGAGAGTAATTTATCATCGAAGGATTGAATCTCTTTGGAAATCATTCCTCTTAAGGATGGATGAATCTCTTCAATTTTATTGCCGGCAGAATTATATCCGAAAAGGTATAATATCTCTGTCTCAGGATGATTAAGCAGCAGCCTGATCAATTCCAGACCCGAATAACCCGCAGCGCCGACTATACCAATTTTTATCATTTACATATTCTTATAAATTAGGGGCATAATTATACATTATTATGAATAATTATGCAAGAGAATTTTTTGTACTGGGGGGCAATAAAAAACCCGGACAAAGCCGGGTTTGGCAGCAAGCATTTTAAACTAGGACTTGCTAATACCTATTTGAGTCTCTTAATTAGTATCATCTTATTACATAAGATAATCTTACTCCAAATATAGAAGCTCATTAATTTGATTTTTCAATTCCAATATTTCTTCATCTTTGAGATTTGAGCCAACGCGCTTAAACTGAATTAACCCGTTTTTATCAATTAAAAATTTTGCCGGAATAGCTTTCACATCATAATCCTTTAACACAGATGTCCCAACAGCTAAAAGTACATTAAATGAATATCCCTTTTCTTTCATAAATTTATTTACAATTTGTTTGGTTTCATCAGCGTCAATTCCAAGAAAAACAACATTCGGATTGTTTGAAAATTCTTCATACAGCTTAACCAATTTAGGCAATTCTGCTATACATGGACCACACCATGTTGCCCAAAAATCGAGCATAACAACTTTACCTTTTAAATCAGATAAACTTATTTCTCCCCCAGTTAATGATGGTAGAGTAAAAGAAGGTGCTGTTTTAGAATATTTCATTCTCTCTTTTCGAATTAATTGTTCAATCAGTTCTTCAACATTTTTATTATCTCTTAAATCATAATTAACATCTTTAATTAATTTAGAGAGAGTTTGTCTGGCAATAGCATCTTCTTTCATAGTAAGTCCTTTAACAATCCATTTAATCGCTTCATCATTTTTTCCTTTTTCTTTAGAGATGTACCCTAGTAAATAAAAAGGTCCGGGATCTTTTTTCTTTTCTTTATACGGAACAGACTCCAGAAGATATTTTTCTGCACCAACATAGTCTTTAACTTTATATAGTGTTTTACCCAAATAGAAAGCCACATATTCATATTTATAATTATCTGCAACTTCGGTTAACAATTTATTATCATATGTTCCAAATAGCACAGTTTGATAAGCATTTTCTGGTGTAGTAATATCGTATGCTTTTTCAAGAAATTTTATTCCCAAATTTTCCTTTTTCAATGAGTCCGCAATAAACAATCCTAAATCTTTAAGTAATACAGGATTCGTTTCATTATAAATATATTCTCCATATTGCGGTATTCTTGAACGATCCTTCTTAATAAGAATATTAAATATTCCAGCCAGGCATCTTTGTCTAATCTCACGCTGACTTCCTTCTTCACTATCAACTATCTTCCATAACATTTTTTCGGCTGAATCTGGAGATTCCTTATTGTATGCAATTAGAGAGATTATTCGTTGGTATATAGGAGTTTTATCTTCCTTCGATAGTCGTAACGCTTTACTATAGATAGAATACTTTTCGTCAAATGTTTTTTTTGTATCTGCTCTGTAGAGCATTGCCCAAATACTTTCCGAGGATGTAGAATCCATCCCGATAATTTTATCCCATACTTCCTCCGCTTTGTCAATCATCTGGGCCCGACTATATATCGTAGAAATATTGAGATACGCGGAATAATAAGTGGAATCAATTTCAATAACCTTCTTATAATATTTTATTGCTTCGTCGTTATTAGCTTGTAATTGAGCAAGTCTTGCAAGTGAATTGTATGCATAAATGAATTC
>JBBIHP010000209.1:0-2194 GCA_037446915.1 Ignavibacteria bacterium | reverse complement strand
TTCCGCTTAAACCAAGATTCAATTGTTTCCATTTACCGGCGGGACCAATTACATTAGTTTGCAAATCACCTTTCCTGTAATCAGAAAGAATAACAGAATCAACTTCAACTCTTCCCTGATACTGCTTTGCATATTTTTCCGGGACGGTTCCGGTTTTAGCACCTTTACGTCCGAGCATTACCCATGAACTTCTGAAGGAGACATTATCGATGAATTTGCTGCCGAATTCTTTGATCTTATTTTTTAAAGCTGTTGAACCCACAGTACCTTCATCGGAAAGAGTGAATGCAACCAGATAATCCGATGACAAAGTATCAAGGAAATTTATGTATTCATTTGCAACAGAAGTCCCGCCGCCATAAACATCGAAGCGTTTATATCCGGCATATTCATAATTTCTTCCCTTAAAAATCGCAACATGGTGGCCACGCAGTGTATTTTCGGGAATAAAGTTCTGCCCGTCTTTAAGAATCAATGCGGTGTTGCCGTCATTCAATCCGGCAGAAAGTAACCTGAATTTAACATATACTGAATCGAGGGAAAGATAATCTCTGACTTTAAAATTATTAACAGACTGATTTGAAAAGCTCAATGAATCGAAAAGTGAAAAACTATTTTTATTAACCAACTTAAAAGTGATAGCAGTGCTGTTTGAATCGCAAATGTTTGTTTTAGTGCGCAACCATATTCTCTTATTCTTAAATCTATTATCAATATTAAAATCCGTTTTAATTGTATCAAGCTTTATTTGATATTGAATTGCGTTGTAAAACTTACCGTTTTCAGCAATTTCCAGAATAAATGATGATGCTTCATTCTTTGCAGTTGGAGATAATACCCTAACCGGATTTTTTAAATAATTTTCTACACGCGAAGTAATAAGATATTTTACAGAACCGCTCGGAACAATAAATTGGTATACAGCAATATTATCATCCTCATAAATCTCTTTAACTACATCATCCTTATCAAGGATAACGGAAATTCGATGCTCTCCATTTAGTTCTTTTACAGGTATTTTGATAAATACAGAATCTGCAAAGTCAGGAATCATTCGGATGAACTCCTTTGAATAATATAGTGAATTTTTATAATGATCCTGGATCAGAATTTTATAAGAAGAATTAATTGACAATCCATAATTGCTAATATTGATTTTAATACCAAGACTATCCTGACTATCTGAAAAATTATTGTCCAATATTTTAATATCAGATTCAGAAATTACAAGGTTTGGCTTGGGAGGCAATTTCAGGTTAATGATAGGATCGCCGATCAGTGTATTGGTTAATGCGAACAATTGATAAACACCGGATGTACCATATTTCGAAATTAAATCCAGTTTAGCAAGACGATGAGCATCACCAATTGTATATACGGAATCCGCCAAGAGTTTCTTATAAAATATTTGCGGGAAAGTATATGAGGTGGAAGTAAATCCAAGTGAAGAATTTGCAATATATGCAATGGCCTGACCATTATTAACAAATGTTTGAGAGAATGAAATAACATCAGGTTCAGCAAATCTCGCAGTTGAACAACCGAAATCTGTGATTAGCGGATAACGGTTAACTTTATTCTGAAGCTGCATCGGATCTGTAATTGAATTATCCCAGGTTTGAGTTCCGCTGTGTCCAAGATAAGAAATAAACACTCCACCGCTGTCAATCGAACTTGCAATCTGTTGAGCTGAGTAGGGACCAAAATTATTTACGGGATTAATAGTTTTATAGAAATGGGCAAATTTTCCGGAATATGGTTTTTGACTAACATAGTTCTGAATTATAAATTCGTTTACATTTCTGAGGGCATCAATTTGCGATTGATCGTTTCCAGTTCCACCCGAGAAAAATATTACTCTCTTGTTCCAGGCATTAAACGGCTGCCGCAAATATTCTTTGTGTTTCTGAAAGTACCAGTCAAACTCCTGATTAGTTGTTACAGGTATTCGTCCGATACTTATATCGGGAATAATTGTTTTGGAGGAATCGAAAACAACAAACCAAGTATCGCTTACAGGAGAGCCAAAAGAAGGGACATAATTATAGAAGCGGGGTGCCCCCTGATAAGTTGCCTTGTTGCCGTGATAATCGTATGTAGCTCCGCCAACAATACAAACATACTTAATAGAAGTGGTCTGCCAGTTATAATAAGCATACTTTAAGAAGCTTCTAATTGCTTCCGGGTTAAAGAA
>JBBIHP010000208.1:0-2216 GCA_037446915.1 Ignavibacteria bacterium | reverse complement strand
TATTGCTCCTTTGATTGCTCATAAGCCGATTTTGCCTGATTGAATGTCTGTTCCGCAGTTTCTTTTGCAGATTTTATCTGGTCGAATTGCTGCTGACTTATCGCTTTTTCGGAAAAGAGTTTATTCATTCTTTCAAAATCCTGGAGCGTCATTCTCAAATGGACTTCTGCAGTTCTTAATGCCGAATTTGCAATTTCCATCCCCTGTTTATAAATATCATTTTTTTGCTCTGCAAGAACTTGATCCTTTTTAACATTCGTTCCCGGTCGAACATAAATTTTTTCCACCAGTTCCGGAATTTTACTCAATAGAATAACATCATCCTCTGCTTTAACCATTCCGGTAGTTCTAATGTATTGTGAAATTGATTCCGATTTCACTTTATAAATTTTTACAGGAACAGCTTTTTCCGAATTTTCATTTTCGTTCTGTGAACATGCAACAATAAAAGAAAGTACCATCACAATAGTTATTAATATTCTTTTGTTCATTTCTGCCTCTGATATTATTTCCATATTTGATCTAATAATCCAACCGATTTTAGTAATACAAGTTGATTTACATTATAACTGTAAATACCTTGCAGATAGTCGGTTTTACTTTTCGTGTATAATAATTGGGCATTAAGTACATCAAGTTGATTGCTCATGCCCTGAGTATAAAGCAAGTTAGATATCCTTAAACTCTCCTTGAATTGGTCGAGTGCATCTTTCAAACTTTGTAAATTTTTTGAAGCCTCTTTATACGAATAATAACTCTGTTCAATTTCAAGATATGTACCATATTCAAGCTGTTTTATCATTAATCCTAATTGATCAGTCCGTATCTTGGCCATCTGGTAATCGAGAACGCGTCTACCGCCTTCGAAAAGCGGCCATTGTAACGATAGCGTTATCGATTTGGATCTTATATAATCCGACCATGTTACTTTGGAACTATTCATCGGTGCAGCGTGGTCAACACTTGCCGCTACTGCAACTGTTGGCGTAAACTGACCGAGTGCAATTTTTTCTCCATCCATAACTGCTTCGTGCTGAAGGTTAAGTGCTTTAAGATCGCTTCGGTTCTCTTTAGAAAGTTGCTTCAATGTCTCTAAAGAATATCCGGTATATTCTTTAAGGAAATCTTCTTTATCCAATTGATCAAGTACTACAAGTGAATCGGTTAGCGGAATAGTAAGTAAGCTCTTTAGTCTTTGCGAAGCAAGCTTTCTATTAGAATAGGCAGATTCCAGCATTGGCAACGTTGAAGAATATTGTGCTTTGGCTCTTTGCATATCGAGTTCGGTTGCTGTTCCGGCTTTATAAAATTTTTCCACCTGATCAAGATTTTGCTTTGCAACATTTACTGCCTCTTCTGCAGTTTTTGTCATCTCACTTGAAAGAATAATAGCATAATATGCTTGAACAGCGCTTAAAACCGTTTCCTCTTCTTTGCCAAGTAGTTCTTCGCTTAATGCTTTCTTAATATTCTTCTGAATCTGGTAATTAAACCATCTGCTTCCACCCGTCAAAATTGGAAAAGTTAAACTTAGTGAATGCTGGAAGTTATATGGTGTACCGACAACAAATCTTTGTCCCATAAAAACAAATACAGGAAGCTCAACATTTTTTTGAACGATTCCCTGGTAATTTATTGATGGTAGAAAGTAGGATAATGATTTCCATGTTTCCAGGTCCTGAAGTTCGTAATCGAGTCTTTTAGACTGAAGTGATAAATTATCCTTCAAGGAAATATCGACAACATTTTTCCACGACAAATAAATTATATTCTTACTATCCTGGGCACAAATTACATTCGATAACAAAATTACACCTACAGTAATTAGCTTGAGAAATTTTCCATAATTCATATTTTATACCTCTGTTATTTCTCCTTAATTATATATTATTCTTTTTGAAATACAATTCAATAGACGGCTTGCTCTTATTAAAAGTTTCTACATTAACAATTTTTTAAAATTAAAAATCATTTTTAGTTTTTAATCTCCTCATAAAAATTATTCCAGAGAGTCATCATTTCCGGATGCATCGATTCTAACCTTCCTTCCAGTAAAAGTCTTAAACTAATTCCGTCGTTCGAATAAACAAACATTCTTGCAATTTGTTCATCGGTCATAGGAGATGAGAACTCATTGTTCTTTCTGGCAATACTTATCATTCTGGTCCATTCGTCCAGTTCATCATTCATAACTTTCAAAAGCTTATCTCTAAATC
>JBBIHP010000207.1:0-2376 GCA_037446915.1 Ignavibacteria bacterium | reverse complement strand
TAAGCAAATTATTGAAAGGCAATGTATATATTACAATATTGTAAACGATAGATGATTTATTACAAACTATTTGTAAGAATAATTTAATAAATGAGGAAAATAATTATGAACAAATTAAAACTTAAGTACAAAAAGGATCGTAAAGCATTTGTACCTGACACAGAGGTTGAGTTTCCGGATGGATATGAACTTGAAATAGAAAAGCCGCCGGGTTTTGATTTTAAGGTCGGCGAAAATATTGACCAGAATATACAAAATTCGAGAGAAGAGTTTATTAAAGAGTTTTTAGAAGATTTTGGAATAGATATTTCTAGTGACTCTTTTGTAAAATTATTAGGCAGCGAAGCGAAGTATATTATGAACACTTCTTATCAAGACGATAAAAGAAGGATTATTGAAGCCGTTGCAGAAAAATATAATGGGAGGTATAATGCGCAAAAAAGTAATGATTGATGTAAATATCTTTGAAGACTTCCTTTCAAAAAGAAATAATTACCTAACAAGTTCAAAAATTATTGGCTTAGTTAAAAAAAATATTATTGAGGGCTGGCTTTCTGCTAACTCGATTGGAATATTATACTTTTTAAGAAGGAAATTTCTTTCGGAAGTGGAGACACGGAATAAGATCAAAGAATTGTTAGAAGGATTCGTAATAATTCCTTTACGTAACAATATTATTAACAAATCTTTTATTGAAGGTTCGACTGATTTTGAAGATAATCTGCAAATAGAATCTGCTGTTCAGTTTAATCTTGATTCAATAATTACACGCAATAAAAAAGACTTTAATAATTCTAGGATACCTGTCTATACGCCCGAAGAATTCCTGGAAATGATCTCTCCGTCATTCCAAAGTCCAGCAGTCCCGGTTTCTAAAGTGCCTTTTCTCGATCTTAAAACACAACTTAAAGATGTTTATAATAATATTGACGATGAAATAACAAATATTATCTCGAATACGTCTTTTGTACTGGGTAAAGCAGTTAATGATTTTGAATATTCATTCGCTCAAGCTCATAATGCAAAATATTGTTACTGCGTAAGTAACGGAACTGCCGGTAATCATATGGTTCTATGGGCACTTGGAATTGGATCCGGTGACGAGGTAATTGTTCCAAACAACACGTTTATTGCAACTGCATGGGGTGCTACTTTATGCGGCGCTACTCCAGTTTTTGTGGATTGCCACCCTGATAGTTATAATATTGACCCCGAAAAGATAGTTGCAGCAATTACACCTAAAACCAAAGCAATTGTAGCTGTTCACCTTTACGGTCAGCCCGCAGATATGGATGGAATCAAGGAAAAAGTAAAAAGTAAAAAATTCAAAGAAACAGTAAATGGAGTTTTTGTTCATACTGTAACCGGGCAGACCATTTATTTAGTTGAGGATTGTGCCCAAGCACATATTTCTCAATATAATGGTAAACCAGTTGGATCATTAGGTTTAGCATCATCTTTTTCATTCTACCCTGGAAAGAATTTAGGCGCTTTTGGAGAGGGAGGTGCAGTTTTGACCGATGATGAAGAACTCGCTAAGAAATTTAAGATGATTAGAGATCACGGTGCCGAACAGAAATATATTCACCACATTTATGGACATAATTACAGGATGGAAGCAATTCAGGGTGCTGTACTTGGCGTTAAATTAAAACACCTCGAAGTTTGGACTAATGGTAGAAGACGTGTTGCTGCAAAATACTGTGAACTTTTATCTGATGTAGAACAAATTAAATTACCCGGGGAAATGGATTACTCCAAACATGTTTACCACCTCTTCGTCATCCAGGTCAAGCAGTCAATCAGCCAATCAACCAATCATTCTTCACGTTCTCAAATGCGCGATGAATTACAAAAATATTTAGGTGAAAACGGTATCTCAACAGGTCTCCACTATCCAGTACCTCTGCACATGCAGCCATGTTTTAAACACCTTGGATACAAAAAAGGTGATTTCCCGGTTTCTGAAGAGTTAGCTGAACAGGGTTTATCATTACCAATGTTTGCTGAACTTACTGATGATCAAATTGAATATACATGTGCAAAAATAAAGGAATTCTTCAGATCTTAATTTTTTATTAGAACTTAATGAGATTACCCCCTTACAAATATTTCTTAGCACTTTTTGATCTGTTTATCTCTCTTCTCTCATTTTTTGGAGCCAGGGCACTTGTATTAAATTTTAAGAGTGAAGT
Source organism: Ignavibacteria bacterium (assembly GCA_037446915.1). Classification (GTDB taxonomy): domain Bacteria; phylum Bacteroidota; class Ignavibacteria; order Ignavibacteriales; family Melioribacteraceae; genus DSXH01. The sequence goes on along the minus strand of JBBIHP010000207.1, from coordinate 181 downwards.
AATTATTTTAAGTCATCCCAACTTTTTTGGAATAAGTTATCTTTTTCTATTCTGGTCTATTCTTTTCTCTATTTTAATGGTCTTCATTTTTCAAAATAATAATTTATACAAGATTAATTTGTTTCATACAAGATCCGCTCAGCTGACAGCAATTGTAAAATCAATTCTCTTTGGGTCAATA
>JBBIHP010000206.1:0-2414 GCA_037446915.1 Ignavibacteria bacterium | reverse complement strand
TTGATTATAAGGACAAGTTAGTTCTACCCAGCAGTGCAGTATTCTCATTCAACATCGGGAACATCCCCGGTAGAGAAGGCCAAATCCTTAACGATGAAAAAAAGGGAACCCGCGAAAATATGAGAAGAGATGCTGCTATAAGCGGCAAAGTGTTAATGACCTATTCAAATTACGTGATTAATAAAGGTATTCCGGATAGTTTCTTTGAAGAGAAAAAAGAAATGCCGCAAAAGTAAATTCTGTTAAAGGCTATTTATCAACAATGCATTTATTACTTAAGATAAACTTGCCCGAATTTTATTTTTCAGATGAAATAAATTTACCATTGCGACATTTTCTAAAATTTAATTCTTATTCGAACCAACAATATTAACACTCACTTCAATATTATCAGCAACCTTGTTACCAATTATCTGATTATTAACTCCAAAGTCGGATAATTTTACATTGAACTTTGCTCTCACCCCAAGTAAATCCCCCGGAGCCCGTCTTTGAGTCTGTTCATTTTCATCCAGATAGGTTGCTTCGGCATCTGATATGACTTCTTTAGTTATTCCATGCATTGCAAAATCACCTTTTATCTTAAACTCGAGCTTGTTATTATCGACCTGCTTCACGTTCATCACTTCTTTAATCGCAAAAACTATTTCCGGAAATTTCTCCGCATTAAGCCAGTTAGCACCTTTCATGTGCTGATTTCTTAATTCAATTCCTGTATTCATCGAAGATACTTTTACTATTAAATTCCCTTTCAAAGTTTTTGCAAAATTAGCTACATCAAAAGTAATGGTACCCGCAATTCCATTTGCAGTTCCGGTTATATCTTCAAGTGGAGTTGCGCTAAAAAATGTAACCTGGTTTCGTCCGTTCTTGTCCTCAAAATTAAAAGTCTGTGTTCCAGTGGCTTTAACTTTGAACCCCTGAGCAAATAATGTTGAACTCAAAATTAAAACTCCCCAAAAAATATTTATTATTCTCTTCATCGTTTTACCCTTTCGAAGTAATTTTTTTATGGTGATTTTTTTCTGTCCCTGAATAAATACATTAATATCCCGCCTAATAAAATTGTAATTCCGGATATTAATAATGTTATATCTAAGCCCCAGATAAATTTATCAACCCACTTTTTTTCACTCCATCCAAAAAGTTCGTCTTTTGTTTCAACAAGTACTTGAGTCTTAGTAAATATTTCGAATCCAAATATTGCCCACACAATAAAGGAGGCAGAAATTACAATAAGACCGATTGATAAAAACAACTTTTGATTTTTATTCATATTTGTAATGAAATTTGATTAATTCTACTTTCAAGAACAAAAAAAGTGGAATCATCGTTCACTAAATTGAATCTCATACCCAAATGCTTTAATTTTGGCATCAATCATATACAAACCAAAAAATTTCTTAGGAAAAAAGATGAAAATACACGAATACCAGGCTAAAGAGCTACTTAAAAAATACGGCGTACCAATTCAGGATGGTATTGCAATTAAAGATATTAGCGAATTTGACTCAGCTATTACAAGGCTACAATCACAGGGAATAAACCAGTTTGTTGTTAAATCTCAGATTCATGCCGGCGGAAGAGGTAAAGGAAGATTATATAATCCCGATAACAAACAGGAATTGGTTCTTGAAGGTGGGGTCAAATTTACGACCTCGGTTGAAAAAGCAAAAGAATATGCTGCAAAGATGCTGGGTAATTTATTGGTTACTCATCAAACCGGTCCTGAAGGTAAAATTGTAAAAACTCTTTTCATTACAGAAGGCCTTGATTATAAAAAGGAACTTTATCTTGGTATTTTATTGGATCGAAGTGTATCTAAAAATGTTATTATGGCTTCAACTGAAGGCGGAGTTGAAATTGAAAAAGTAGCAGAAGAAACTCCGGAAAAAATTATTAAAGAGTGGATTGATCCATCAATCGGAATTCAATCTTATCAGGCACGCAAACTTGCATTCGGATTAGGACTTGAAGGAAATGCATTTAAGAGTTTTATTCCCTTCATTACAAAACTTTATAAAGCTTATGAAGAAACAGATGCTTCTTTATTAGAAATTAATCCGCTTATAATTACAAACGACGATAAAGTTGTTGCACTTGATGCTAAGATGAATTTCGACGATAATTCGTTATACCGTCATCCTGAAATTGCCGCTTATAGAGATTTAGATGAAGAAGATCCACTCGAAATTGAGGCATCAAAATATAATTTGAATTACATAAAGCTAGACGGAAATGTTGGATGCATGGTTAATGGTGCGGGATTAGCAATGGCAACAATGGATATAATTAAACTTGCCGGAGGCGAACCTGCAAACTTTCTGGATGTGGGTGGTGGTGCTAATAAAGATACTGTTTCAAACGGATTTAAAATTATTCTTGCTGATCCAAATGTTAAAGCAATTTTAATA
>JBBIHP010000205.1:0-2432 GCA_037446915.1 Ignavibacteria bacterium | reverse complement strand
ACATTGCAGTATATCGACTTTTAAAAATTCCTGAAGCATATGCGGATATTTGGGATTAGAGATTTTTCTTAGTGAGAGGTAGGACATATGAATTGAATATCCGGCAAGAAAAACAAGTAGAAGTCTTCCTAACTTATTCCAGAATTTCATTACAAATTTTCTTAATTCATCCAGACCTTTTTGAAGAGACAGCACAAATACCATTCCTGATGTAAAAGTAAATGCCGGTGCAACCAACCCATTGATAAAATTTAAGTAAGAAAACCACCAGGCGGATTTTAATTCGGTACTTAAAAAAACATTTACAACATGCACTTCAATCATAACAATTAGTGCAAGACCTTTAAGCATATCAATAAATTGTGCCCGGTTTTTCCTTTCCATAATCAAGCTCTAAATTTTTAATGGAAATTAAGAATTTTTTATACTTCTATTTCAAAATTTTTGTAGTGGAATTAAATTTTAAATTCTTTAGATTGCTACTGAAATAAAGTTTGAGGGGGTAAAAATGAATTTGATATGCGATATTGAAACTGTCGGTTTTGAATTCGAATCTCTCACAGAATCCCAGCAAGAATTCCTATTACGTTATATCGAACATGAATCGGATATAGAACTTAAAGAAACACAAATTGAAGAAATGAAACGTTATCTAAGTCTATATCCTCTAACAGCCAGGGTTATCGCGATAGGTTTAATGAATACTGAAACCGAAAAAATAATGGTCTATTATGAAAATGAATCAGATCAGGATATTGTAATTGAAGAGAAGGGGATTAAATACAAACCGATGAACGAAAAGAATTTGCTTCTAAATTTCTGGCAGTATGTTTCTAAATCTGAAAAGGTAATTACATTTAACGGCAGAAACTTTGATATACCTTTTTTAATGATTCGTTCTGCAATGCTTCAGATTAAACCATCTAGAAATTTAATGAAGTATCGGTATGATATAAGAGAGCATATAGATCTACTTGATCAATTGACTTTCTATGGAACCACAAGAAAATTTAATCTCGATTTTTACTGTCATTCGTTCGGTATTAAGTCTCCAAAATCGAAAGGAATTACGGGAATGGAAGTTAAAGAATTGTATAAGGCTGGACGAATAAAAGAAATTGCAATCTATTGTAGTGAAGATGTTAAAGCTACTTATGAGTTATATAAAATCTGGAATAATTTCTTAAATGTATGATTTTCTATAACGTAAAAAGGAATTACAAATGAAAACCAGGAACTTTACATTTATTTTACTTCTTATAGTTTGCTTCTTGGGTCTTTCTGCTCAATCACTTAAAAATAAAGTTAAGGGTAAGGTAATCGATTTTAAAACCCATGAGCCGCTTATTGGAGTAAACATTTATATAAATAACTCTACAATCGGAACCACGACAAATAAAGATGGTTATTACGAACTTTTAATTCCCGACGGTAGATTTGAAATAGTGTTTTCTATGATCGGATTCCAACCCGAAAGTAAATTCATTTATGTTAATAATGGTTCAGACCGTCTGCTTGATATCACTCTTAAAGAAAAAGTTTACGAAATAGAACAGGTGCAAATTGAAGACCGTTTTTCTGATGAATGGTTTAAGAAATTAAATCTCTTTAAAAAATATTTATTAGGGCAAAATGATTTTTCCTCTTCTTGCAGAATTGAAAATGAAAATGATATTTACTTCTCTGGAGATTTTAATTCAATTTTTAATGTGCACTCCTATAAACCTATTAAAATTAGAAATAATGCATTAGGATATAAAATGGAATGTACAATTATCAACTTTGAGATTGACAACAAAAACATATTCTGTACATATTCATTAAAAACAAGATTCATTGATATCGCAAATGAAGAGGTGACAAATAAAGTAATGTGGATGGTAAATAGAAGAAGAGCATACGTTGGTTCTCCAAGACATTTTTTATATTCTGCTATAACTTCAAATAAATTTTCCGATTTTGATGTTGCACTGGTTAAGAAAACGGATTATAAAGAAAAAGGTACTGTGGTTAAAACCGGAGATGAAATAATTAGCCGTCCAGATGAACAATCTGATTACAAGCTTACATTTAATGGGCTATTGAGAGTAAGATACAAATACGAGATGGACTTTTCCTGGCTGAAAATATCTGGTAATGATCCTTTTGTAAATTATAATGGATGTTTAGTTAACCCTCTAAGTGTAATTCAGTATGGTAAGTGGGCTTTTGATGGACTATCCAAATTATTGCCATTGGATTACATTTCTTTTTGATTTGTTTATCATCAGAACATTTTACTTAATTTACCTGTTGGTAAATTAAATAATAAATCGAATACTGCAATTATGAAGCTTAGGGAAGATAAGATAAACTATAAACGGAACTTTGAAGCTGCCCTGATACTTAGTCTGGTTATTATAATTGTATTATTCGTATTAACGCCTGATATA
>JBBIHP010000204.1:0-2451 GCA_037446915.1 Ignavibacteria bacterium | reverse complement strand
GGTAAAGCAAACGAAGTTGTTGAACTTGTTACCAGCGATCCGGATTTGTTCGATGAAGTCTTCGAAGGAATATTTCACGAAGACAAAATAATTTGTGCGCGATGCGCTGATGCTGTTGAAAAAGTATCGGGCAGATTTCCGGAATACATTCAAAAGAAGAAAAAAATTATTTTAAGCAACCTTTCATCCTTCAAGCAGAAAGAAGTAAGATGGCACATTGCAAAAATGCTCGGATATCTAAAACTTACTCCAAAGGAAAAGGAACTTGCTATCAGGTATTTATTCGACTGGCTCAAGCTGGATAAGAGTATTATTGTTAAAGTTATGTCAATGCAGACATTAGCAGATCTTGCAGAAACGGACAAAAAACTTTTAAAGACAGTACTTGACGAGATACAAAAGCAAATGATAAACGGCGCACCGGCTATTAAAGCAAGGGGAAAAAAACTGGTAAATACTCTTAAGCAAAAGGAAATAAAATGAAACAGTGGTATGAAGAACTTTTTACAAATTATGCGCAAAAATATGACGAAGAAAACTTTACAAAAGGAACGATAGGCGAAGTTGATTTCATTGAACAGGAGATTGAATTTGACAAAACCGTTTCAATACTTGATGTTGGATGCGGAACCGGAAGGCATTCTATTGAACTTGCGAAGCGCGGATATAAAATGACGGGTATCGATTTATCGGAATCCCAGCTTGAACGGGCTAATAAAAAAGCATTGGCGGCAAATGTTAATGTTGAATTTCTAAAACGCGATGCACGCCATTTTAATTTTAACAGCAATTTCAATCACGCAATTATGATTTGCGAAGGCGCTTTCTCCTTAATGGAAACCGATGAAATGAATTATAGGATATTGAAGAATGTTTACGATTCAATTAAACCGGGCGGTAAGTTTATATTCACCGCATTGAATGCATTATTTCCTCTTTATCATTCAGTAAAAGATTTTTTAAATAAAGAGGCCGAGAATGTTTTTACCTCCGGAAACCGGTTTGATCTTATGACGCTTCGAGAAGACTCCGAAATTGATGTAACTGACGATTCAGGAGTAGAAAAGAAAATAAAATGTAATGAGAGATATTTTATGCCTTCGGAAATATCATGGTATCTTAAATCAATCGGTTTTATAAAATCGGAAATCTACGGTTGTAAAATCGGTGCATTTAGCCGCCACGATAAACTGACTACTGATGATTTTGAAATGCTTGTAATTGCTGAAAAATAAATCGACCGGCGCCGATAATAAGTATTTTCTGGTAGTAAAATTTGGATAGTAATTAATTAAAAATCGTTATAGATTTCATCAGAATAAATTCCGGATAGTTAACTCCCGCTTATTCAATATTATTAATGCCGTTCATAATAATCGCTCAAAAAAAGGAGGGCGCCATGAAAAAGTTAGCAGTTCTTGTCTGCTTAATTTTTACATTTGGGTGTTCTTCTGTTAAGTACGATAACAAATTATCGAACATGCCCGTTCTATTGGAACGATCCGAATTGCCCACAATTCCACAAGAAGTAAATAATTCCGAATTCTATCTTACAGTTAAAATGATGGTAAATGAAAAAGGTGATGTGGCAAAAGCTATTTTACTTAATGGATTGGGAATACCCGATTGGGACTCGACAGTAGTTAAATCAATTAAGAAGTGGAAATATGAACCGGCTCGCGTTGATGGTAATCCGGTAAGCTTGTGGATGATTCAAAAGGTTAAGGTTCAGGTTGAAACTCCGGTTTATATGACTTTGTCAGAAATTGTTTGTGATTCGCTGGACGAGGCCAAAATTATTTTTTCTAAGCTTTCGGAAGGTGTGGATTTTGGGGATCTGGCATTTCAATATTCCAAAGATCCTTCTAGAAACAAAAACGGCTATATCGGCAAGAAGGATATTAATCTTTATCCGGCAAATATAAGCCGCGCACTCCGTAATCTTGGTCTAGATAAATTCACTCAACCCCTTGTATTGGGAAAAAGGTTTGTAATTTTTAAAAGGATGAAAGTATAGTAAAAATTTTCTACTCTTTTTAAATCAAATTAGTTAATATGCACACGTTAAATACAATGCTAGAAAGGGAAAATTATGTCAAATGTTCTTAACTGGTTTGAAATTCCGGCATCAGATTTAAATAGAGCTGTAAAATATTACTCTGAAGTTCTTGATGGCAAGTTCTACATAACCGATTTCGGTGGTTTTAAAATGGCCTTCTTTCCTATGGATGGTGATGGTGTTGGCGGTGCACTATGCGAAGGTGAATGGTATAAACCGAGTAAGGAGGGAGCAATAATTTATCTTAATGCAAATCCGGATTTGAGCGTTCCGCTTTCTAAAGTTGAAGCCGCCGGAGGTAAAGTAATTATGGATAAAAAATGGATTTCTGATGATGTCGGTTATATGGCGTTGTTTATTGATAGCGAAGGAAATAGAGTAGCATTTCATTC
>JBBIHP010000203.1:0-2484 GCA_037446915.1 Ignavibacteria bacterium | reverse complement strand
AATAGAAGAAGAAAAGAAATAAATAAAATTTCAGATTTGTTTCGTGTAAACATAATATCTCCCCTTTTTATTTTGAAAATACTACAACATTATTGATTATTACCATTGATATAACGATTTCTATCTTTCCACGAGGAAAGAATAATTATTAAAATATTGTGCCTTTCCACTTCATAACTTAATTTATTTGTTACCACACAAAATAAAAAAGGAGATTACAATGAACTCCAAATCTCTCGAAGTAAAAAGGCACTTCATCAAAGACAAAATCATAATTGGCATAGACCCGGCAAAGAAAAAACATCAAGCAGTAATACTTGATACTTCCGGTATACCGGTTTGCAACTCATTCAAGTTTACAAACAATTACCAGGGATTCCACTATGATATCTGGAAGATAATCAAAACACATATTACTAACCTAAATCCCGTCAATGTTGTCTTTGCCGTTGAGATATCAATTAACCTATGGCAGAAACTTTGTCACTTCCTCTGGCAGAAAGGATTCACCGTTGTTATGGTAAGTCCCTTATTTACTCATTATGAACGCCCAAAAATAAATAACAATTTCTCGCGCACTGACCCTAAAGATGCTCTTGCCGTTGCTAACTGCACACGTCAAGGATACTTCAATTTTTACAAGAACTATTCAACCGGCATCGATGCAATGCATCGGTTATCAATTACTTACGATAAGCTCAAAGAACATGTTGCACAGACTAAACAGCGTATCCGTTCCCAGATTGAACTTATCTTTCCAGAACTACTTGAAACAATAGATATCGATACAGACACCGTTAGACTTTTATTACGTAAATATCTTTCAACGGAAGAATTCCATAACATGAACATTTTTCTTGAAGCTCCCGAATGTGAAAAAGTATCTCAGAAACAACATGGCTTCGAGTCTCTTAAACGTATTAAAGAAGCAGCTCATAGTAGCATTGGTATAAAATTAAGCAGTGAACTTCTTTTTTCTGAAAATCTAACAATGAATTGCTGGCTTAACCAATATTCATTACTCAAAGAACAGATAAAACTTATTCTCGATCAGATGGTAACTATGGCAAAGCAAACTCCATTCTTCGATATCATCTCTTCCCTTAAGGGAGTAAGTGATATTACAGCAGCTCGTTTTATTGCTGAACTTCGCGATCCGTCTCTCTTCAACCATTATAAAAAAATCGAAGCTTTTGCCGGTATTAATCTTCGTCTATCACAATCGGGTCAGTTCACTGGTTATCGAAGAATTACTCACATCGGCAATCACCGCCTTAGAGCTATTCTCTACACAATGGCAGAAGAAACAAAGAACCATATTCCCGAAATAAGAATACGTTACATCAAACGACAAATGAAGCAAGCTCGTTATAGAAAAAACGTTACTGCTTGCATATCAAACTTGTTAAAACTGATTACCTCTATGATAAAAGAAAATCATAAGTACAGTTATAACCAAAATAAAGTAGCTGAACTTGCTTTGCTTGAAGACCAATACAAAGAATTTAAGAACAATAAAAAGCATAAACGCACAGCATAAATTTGTGTTTGTTCTTTGAAAGAAAACAATCAATATTAATGCTTAAAAGGAAACAGGATCTCTGCTTTATTTAGTAACCGGGATGACCATACGCTTAGCTGCATAATGGGTTTAATTAAACGCCATGAATAACGGATAAGATGGTTGTTCCGGTTCTCTTTGAATCGAATAGGAAAATTAGTATAAATACAAAACCAAAATTGTATTGACGGAAGTAAGGAAGGGTTAAAGAGAACAAACTATACCGGAACTCTCATCCGGTTACTGATTATAAAAAAAGCAAAGGGAGAAGTATGCCATGTAATAGAAAAACTTATAAGCTTTTTTAATCAGTATAATCACTTTATCAATGAACAAAACAAAAAAATATTTTTATAGTTCTATTTTTTTACTTGCATTGTGGCAAGTAGGCGTTGCGTTTAAGCGGACGCCACAAAGTTTCCGCTACAAATACAACGACTTATTGTTTGTGTATTTTATTACTTCCTTTATTCAACTATCAATCAAATGTTAAACTGCAAATACTTCGATCGACTACAGCGTTCCGCTTGAGACGCGGGTTAGGCTCTTGAAATACAAGAGACATAAATAATTATAAATATAATCGATGACCTTTCTCTAATTATCTGTTTATAAAAACTTCCTCTTAAATCCAAACTGATTAATTAACTTTTTTTATTTTCAAATATATAGCTAAAAATGGGGGGGCTGTTCTAGTTGCCCCACTTGCAAAAATATAGTCATTGTCTTTCCGTTGAACATTTAACGTTGTTTCATATAGTCCAAATTCGGGTAAATAAATAATAATTTTATTTCCAAATAAATTATTATCCTCTATGGTTTTAAATGAAAATATCTTTACGCCATATCCTCCAACAAAATATTTTGCCGTAAGAGAATCGAAATCCATTTCTACAAAACCACTGGCATTAACAAAACTCCAT
>JBBIHP010000202.1:0-2582 GCA_037446915.1 Ignavibacteria bacterium | reverse complement strand
TTCTTGTCTGTTCTATTGGTGTTCCCGATGGCGATTCAAGTATAACATTTATTAAACCCTGGTCGGATTTAGGTAGGAACTCACCGCCAAGCATAGTAGCTAATCCAATCGACAATACAAATAACACAAACACTGTAATCAGAACAACTTTTTTATGACCGATTGACCAGTGAAGTATCCGGGAATATCTATCTGTCAATTTATTTAACCACTCTCCAATTCTATATTTGAAACGGGCGAGTTTATTTCCTTTTTTATCCTCTTCAACCTTTAAAATTTTTGCTGACAAAAGAGGAACAAGTGTAATTGCAACAATTAATGAAACGAGAAGACTGAAAGTAATTGTTAAAACCATATCCTTGAACAACTGTCCGGTGATATTCGGAACAAATAGCACCGGGAGAAAAACGCTTACAGTTGTTAGTGTGGAAACTGTAATTGCCAATCCAACTTCCGAAGTTCCGTGATCTGCTGCATCAAAACGGTTCTTATCCATTTCGCGGTGGCGGTAAATATTTTCGAGCACAACTATTGAATTATCCACAAGCATTCCAATTGCAAGAGCAAGACCGGCCATCGAAATAATATTCAATGTTAAGTTGGCTGCATACATTACTGCAAAAGTTGCAATTACCGAAACAGGGATTGAAATTCCCATAATCAAACTTCCCCTGAAATTTCTTAAGAAGAAGTAGATTACAATGAATGCAAGAGCAAATGCAATTAATGCAGTGTTGCGAAGGTTATTAACAGATTTAAGAATGAAGTCCGATTGATCCCACATTACACTTAATTTAGTACCTTGCGGTAGTCTTGACATAATATCAGGAATTGCTTCTTTAACTTTTCTGGATGTAAGAACTGTATTTGCATCGGACTGTTTCATAATAATCATCATTATACCTTCGCCATAATCAGCCCGCACTTCATTAGCATTTTCTTTAAATCCATCAATTACTTCTGCAACATCTTTAACATAAACTGGAACACCATTTTTATACGTAAGGATTGTATTTCGTATCTGATCGAGCGAACTGTATTCACTTAAAACACGAAGACTATAATTTTTATTGGTCGTTTCAATTGTTCCAGCCGGTTGTAATCCGCTGCCAAATTGAACTGCTTGTAAAACATCGTTCGGTGTTAAATCGTATGATGCAAGAAGTACCGGGTTAATATCAACATTAATCTGTCTCTGCTGACCACCCATTGTTTGAACCGAAGCAACACCGTCAACTCTTTCGAATAAGGGTTCAATTTTTTCCTCGGATAACTTCCTCAATTCTGCCGGTCCAAGATATGGTGAACTGATTGTAAGATAACTAATAGGCATCATAGATGGATCGAATACAAATACCAATGGTCTTGTAGCATCTTTTGGTAAATAATCTTTTATGTAATCCAGATTCTTACGAATGTCGTTTTCCGCTTTGTCCATATTTGTTCCATACTTGAACTCAAGGAAAACAGTTGAAGAACCTTTAAATGATTGTGAAGTTACTTTTTCAATATTCTTTACTGATGATACAGCTTCTTCAATCGGTCTTGTTATAAGATTTTCTATATCCTCCGAACCAACTCCAGAGTAAGATGTAATTACACCTGCAAACGGAAAGGTAATATCCGGGAAGAAATCGATCTTTAATTGTGAAAATGAAAAGAAACTGAAAAAGATTATTACACCGTATATCATTACGAGTGTTATCTGCCGTCTTAATGAAAATTTTGTTAGTAACATTTTCTGAAATTTCCTTATTCAATTACATTTACTTTTTGATCCTGCTTAACGATATTCTGACCTACTACAATAATTGAATCACCCAGACTTAATCCCGATGTAATTTCAATCTGACCATTGTTAGCAATACCTGTTTTAACTTCCTTAAGTTTTGCTCTTCCGTTATCAAGAACAAAGAGATAAAATTTCTTAAATAAATTTTGCAATCCGGTTTCTTTATCAATCTTAATTTCTGTCTGCGGCATAAGAGCATTTTCAGGCACTACAATACATTCGTTTACTTTTTTAGTCTCAATCAGAAATTCACCGAATAATCCAGATTTAATTCTGCTATCCGAGGATAATAAGACAATTTCTACTTCAAGGGATTTAGAGAGCTGATCTATAGAACTATTTATTTTTTCAACTCTGCCGCCAAATGTTTCGCCGATTATTGTTGGAAAGTTGATAGAGACTTTCTGGCCGACTTTTACATTCTGAACATCCGTTCCGGTTAAATTAACTTTCGATTTCATTTTTGATGGGGATAAAATCTGAATGACCGGCTGCCCCATGCTAATTGTTTGATTTTCTTCTACATATACTGCTGCTACTATACCATCGAATGGGGCTTTAATAAAGCTATTATCGTATTGCTCCTTTGATTGCTCATATGCCGATTTTGCTTGATTGAATGTCTGTTCTGCAGTTTCTTTTGCAGATTTTATCTGGTCGAACTGCTGCTGACTAATCGCTTTTTCGGAATAGAGTTTATTCATCCTTTCAAAATCCTGGAGCGTCATTCTCAAATGGACTTCTGCAGATCTTAATGCCGAGTTTGCAATTTCCATCCCCTGTTTATAAA
>JBBIHP010000201.1:0-2620 GCA_037446915.1 Ignavibacteria bacterium | reverse complement strand
TCGAGAATAGGAAATAATTTATTGATAAACAGTAAAAATATCTTGACAAAAGGAAAATATTCTACTATCTTTGACCCGGCTGTTAATTAAACATTTCGTTCACGTAAGAGAGGGGATAAAATGAAAACATTTAAAGAAAACTGGACAGTTAAAACAGTCTATGCATATCTGGATCTGTTCAAAAAATTAATACCAATCGCTATTGTGCTTTTTGTAATACTCAAAATTCTTCCACCGTATGAAGGTAAAAATGAATTAAAGAATTTTGATGTCTTTAATATTTTTGATTCCCATATCGAACAGACATACTCAGAAAATGTACTTATGATAGTTTTAATCATATTGTTCGATTTAGTAATAGTAACGAGTTTATATATGATACTAACGCTTATGACAAAGTTCATCAAGAATGTTTTTAATAATAATCCTTTTGTAGAAGAGAACGGAATTCATCTTAAAAGTACAGCAAAAATTATGTTGGCTCTAACTTTTGTTTATTATTCAATGACTATAGTAGCAGCACCAAATTTGGATTTGCCGGTATCGTGGACCATCGAGTTCCTCTTTAAAGTGGCGATGATTTTGAGCGTGGTTTTTAATCCGTTAATTGTAATTGGTTTGTTTTTATTTGTAATTGGAGAAATAATTATACAAGCCGCAAAGATTAAACAAGAAAATGATCTAACAGTGTGAGGTGAATATATGATAAGAGTAAACCTTGATGTCATGATGGCAAAACGGAAAATGAGTTTAACCGAATTAGCCGAAAAGGTGAACATTACAATGGCAAACCTTTCCGTTCTAAAAACCGAGAAGGCAAGGGCTATTCGTTTTTCAACACTTGAAGCTATTTGCAGAGTATTAGAATGCCAGCCCGGCGATATATTGGAGTATTTACCGGACGAAGAAAAAAAATAAATTGAAATTTTATTTATAAAAGATTAGGTTGATAACAGAAAAAGAAACTATTAAGGAAAGGACATTAGATTTTTCTACTTTTTTTATAACTCATAATCAAACAAAACTCAGGGGGGAACATGAAGTCCCGCGTATTATTCTTCTTTTTTATTCTTTTAATCACCTCATTTAATTTAGCTCAGAACAAATCAGAAAAATTCAGTTTAATAGGCACGGTTGTAGATTTCAAATCCAACGAACCTCTTGTTGGCACATCGGTTTTAATTCTATCTCGTACTACCGGGAATCAGATAGCCGGCGCTGCTTCTGATGCTAAAGGAAATTTTACCGTCGAAAATATTCCCGAAGCCAATGTAAAAGTTAGATTCTCAATGGTCGGTTACCAGTCTCAATTATTCGATTCGGTTGACATTTCAAAATCATCCCGCATCGGACTTATAAAATTAATGGGGACAACAATCGATCTACCGGAAGTAGTTGTTAAAGCAATTAAACCTGTTGTAGAATTTTACGCAGACCGTCAGGTAATTAACATGGATCGTCTCCCCGGAAATGCCGGGTCTGTAACAGATGCACTTAAAAACTCAGGACTTGTGGAGGTTGAACCCTCTACAAATAAAATAACTGTCCGCGGTCAGCCGATAAAAATAAAAATGGACGGACACGAGTATAACATGCCGGCAGAGATGCTTGCGCAACTACCCGCTACAATGATAGATCAGGTTGAAGTAGTTCTTGCACCTGGCGCAAAAGAGAGTGCGGAAGGTGGAACTTATATCCTTAACCTTATTACAAAAAGAGAAACCTTTAGTAATACAAGCGGAATGATAAGCTTAAGTTCATCATCAAATAAAAACAGCTTTGGCGGCGCCTACCTTAATTATAAAGTTGATAAATTCAATTTCTTTGGACAGGCTTATGGAAGTTACTTTGCAATGAACAATTTCAATGAGTCAGAACGGTATGTGTATACAAGTCCTAATATGTATTATCAGAAAACAAGAGGTGATGGCAAAAACACTTTTTATTCGGGCTACTTCAAGTTCGGTTTCGATTATGATTTTGATGAAAAAAATTCTATGACCTTTTTTACAACCTATAATGGTTATAAATATAATTCAAAGAATGATGGCAACTCGCTTGTTAATAACCGGAGTAATATTTTTCAATACAGTTATAACCGAATAGGAAATAACGAAGGTGTTAATAACAGTCTTTCTTTTTACGGATTTTATAAAAAGAAATTCGCGACCAAAGGAAACGAACTTACATTTGATGCTATGCTTACACTTTTTGGTAACCCAACAAACGGGGATATGAATCTTAAATACAGCAATAGAACTAATACTCCGCAGCTTCAGAAAAGTAATACAGACGTTAATGCAAAAACATTAATCCTAAAAGCCGATTATGTTCTTCCAATTAACCTCAACCGATTGGAAGCCGGATACAATCTTACATACAGAACCAGAACCAATGATTACTCTGTTGAGGATTATATGTATCAATTCTCTGAATGGAGAGATAGTCTTAACCTGAGCAACGAATTCCGTTATAACGAATTAATAAATGCTCTATATGCATCTTATGCACATAAACTTGGCGACTTTGATATTAAACTTGGACTGAGAAGCGAGTACCTGAATACAAAAGGAAATCAGGTAACACAGAATATCGAATTCTCCGAAAACTTTTTAAGCTT
>JBBIHP010000200.1:0-2637 GCA_037446915.1 Ignavibacteria bacterium | reverse complement strand
CATTTTTAATTAGAGTTGTCATTTTAATATTTTTTCCTTCATATTTATTTTACCAAGTCAACACAAAAACAAAACTATTGTAAATTAATCTTCTCCTTTCTTCCAACGACAAACCTGATCCTTTGTCTCTTGGATATCGGTTGTAGCAAAGGCTCTATCATTTTCTTTCCGGCTAAGCCAACTTGTACATAAGTGCTTTGTTTGAGAAATATGTAATCCGAATTATTATAAAAGCCCGGACAACGAATACACTTCTTTGCGCATCTTTCTCGTTTTAAACCTGTTCTTCTCTATAGTTTATTTCATTAAATATTAGATTGTTATTTTCAATATCAAATTCAATATATTTCATAGGCATACACCGATTATTCTTTTTGTTAAATTGTTTAAAACTTTCTATAATTCTTTCGTAATTTTCTGATGTTTTGTTGGTTATTTTTTTAGAAATTAAAACAGGTTGTATGTCGCTTATTCTATTGGGAATATAATATTGTTCTAACCAGTCAACATACCTTTGAATTTGGATAATATTGTCTGTGTTTGCTTCAATAGATTTTAGTTCAATAGGTAAAACAATTTTTATATTTCCTTTAATCAGAGAGAGCATTACATCAATTCGTTGCATTTGTAATCAAAATTTTATAACCGAGTGCAAAGTGATAATCAGATTTTTCAATTAATTTTAACAGCAGGTCTTTCTCACCAATTATTTTTGGTGCATTTTCAAAATATCCTCTATAAACACAAAAACCGACCTCGTCCTCTTCAATAAGAAAATCTCCTAGCTCACCAAATTCTTTTTGGACTATATAAAGAATTTTTAAACAAATTTCTTCACTCAAATTTGTAAATTGTGCAATTTCGTAACCATCAATTATCATTATAAATACCTCTTGCTTATCGCGAGTTTATAGTCATTCTCCACTTGTTCATAAGTAGCAAATTCACATCTATTTATTAATGATTCAAACGCACTCTTATTTAATTCTTTCCTGAATTTTTCCTCTCTATCCTCAAATGAAACACAGCAAAATGTTGTTCTAAAATCTTGTAACTCTATAAACTTCACAAATGCATCCCTAAAATTGGTAGAATGTTCTACTTCAAATATTTTTAGTGGAAATTTTCTTTTATTAAACCATATTACATCAAAAAATCTTACGGTTCCATTTATAATACCTTCGTAAGTAAAAAGTGGGACATCTGTAACTGTTGCTAAACTTCCAAGTGTCTTACCATCAAAAATCCATTTTTTATCATTAGTATAAGTATCCTCAACCTCATCCCTATTATTTCCGATTTCAATTAGCATTCCTTGAATCTTTGCATGTAATCGTTCTTTCTTTTCAGATTCTGTTTTCGGTGGAATTATTTTTGGTAGTTTATCAAGATATTTTGTTAAAGCATAAACCCCCAATCCTATTCTTGTAAATCTTTTGTCTCTTTGAACTCTCTCTTGAATGGTCATATGAGGAGTCAATCCATTCTTGATTTGTCTTTATACTTCCAAATTTCTTTATAAATTAGTTTTAATGGTGCGAAGTACCCATTGTGTAACATTATTTGTTCAATTGCCTCTGAATATGTTAAATCATTATTATGACGCATATTTTATCAACTCCTCTTTTATATCATAGGCGTTATCTATAACTTTGCCAAATAAATTCAAAAAATCTTCAACACTTTTAGCATTTGATAAATCTTTATTATTCTTACTAAACTTTATAATATCCCAATATGGTGGGTGCATTATTAGAAATTGAACAGATTTAATACCTCTTTTTTCTAATTCTTGTTTAAAATTCAATTCTGTGCTATCAGCAGTAATAATCTCGGTTTTAACATTAAATTTATTTTCTTCGGCAGATATGTTTTTATTTGCTATTTCTACAACTTCTGGCAATAAATCTACACCAATTCCATATCTACCTAATCTTTTACACTCAATTAGTGTTGTTCCACTTCCTAAAAAAGGATCTAAAACCCATTCGCCTTGTTTAGTGTATCTTCGCAAGAATTGATTTGGTATTTGTGGAATGAAATTACCCCAGTAACCAGCATTGTGGGCACCAGATTTATCTCTTTTATCCAAAATCCATAAACTTTCAGTCAGAATATCATCATACTCTTTCCAGCGATTTAAGTTTAAGTCATTAATCTTACTCGTTTTGATTTCAGTTAAACTTTTTTTTAATCGTGTAATATAATATTTTGCCCTTTCGATAGTTTGGGCTTCAGCTATTTGGTTTAAATCCTCTAATAGTACATTTTTATTTACATTTGTTGTATCACCATTAGAAGAAATATTTAATAACCCTAAATTATCCTTTCTTGGATTTTTTATAACTTCAATGACTTTTATCGTTTCAAATTTTATTTTGTTATTTTCATTTAATTCTTCGATTTTAGTTAAAACTTCCAAGAACCTGTCTTGATTTATGATAGATTCCGTTCTCCAGTTAGTTTTTTTATCAGAATCATTACCAAAAACAAATTGGATTTTATTTTTATCAGCCATAATAAACCTCAGTATCTAATCTAAAAATTATTATTAATATAGCATTTTTATACATATTGCCATAATACACTCATCAGCACCGCACGCGAATTATTAAGTACATTCGCTGCCATGATTGC
>JBBIHP010000199.1:0-2792 GCA_037446915.1 Ignavibacteria bacterium | reverse complement strand
TTAAAAAACCAAAAGTAAATTATACCTTTATGGTTCCTAAGGTCATAGACGTAAACTTAATTTCAAAAAATATAGATTTATTAGAAATTAATAAAAAAGGAATAATCGATGTTTCTAAAATAATTATTAAAGATAATGAATATAATTATCAAGAAGACACTTATGAAAGTTGGTTTGATTATCCGGAAGATATTAATAAAGTTGGATTTAATTTTGTTATACAAGCATATGTTGTTAAAAAAGATATAATGTTTTTAATGCTTGAAAAACAATAATTTTTATTTTTCTGCAAGAGAGATTGCTTCTGCAATATCTCCTTTTGTTTTTTCTAAAAGCTCTTTTGCTTTTTCTTTTGAAATATTTGCTGATTCAACAACTAATTGTATGTCTTCTTCTAATATTTGAATGTCTTGCCTATAACTTACTTCTCCGGTTATTTGAAAACTTTTATTTCCTTGCATAACAATTTCTGTAACAGAAGGATTTTCAACAAAGATGGTTTTTCCATCTTTTAATTCTATTATTACTCTTTTAGAACTAAGTTCATTATTTTCTATACCCATTTGTTTCATAAGGGCTTGCATTCTTCTTGGATCAATTCCTGGCATCATATTTAAAACCTCTATAACATATATATTATACTAATTAAAATTAATAAAGCTTTTCATTTATCAAAAACAAAAGTGCTTTAAACAAATATTATCAATATATATAATCAAAATAGAAAAAATTGAAAAAAATATGAAAAAAACAATTACCACTACAAGTGAACTTAAAAATTTGTTACTCTTAAATTTAAGTGAAAAAGAAAAAAATAAATTAATGCTAGACGAGGCAGTTTAAGATGCCCGGGAAATTATATCTTGTATCTATACCAATAGGCAATCCGGACGATATAACCGTTCGGGCGATAAAAGTATTGAAAACCGTTGATTATATCGTATTAGAAGAACAAAAAGAGGGGGCGAAATTTCTCAGATATCTCGACATCCAATCACCCACTGAATTATTGAATGAACATAATGAAGAAAATATGACAGAGGTATTGTTGGATTATCTGAATTCCGGTAAAAATGTAGCCGTAATTTCAGATTCCGGGACTCCTGTTTTTTCCGATCCCGGAAGATTGTTAGTGCAAAGTTGTCATCAACAAAATATCCGTGTAATACCTATTCCGGGTGCTTCTTCTTTAATGCCGGCATTGATTGTTTCGGGTTTTCCTATAGATAACTTTCTATATTATGGCTGGTTATCCCCCAAAACAGATGTAAGAAAAAACGAACTGCGATCTTTAAAAAGAGAAAAACGGACAATAGTTATTCTTGATACTCCATACAGATTGAAATCTCTTGTCCGGGACTTGAAAGAGATATTCACAGACACAAGGGAAATTTGTGTTGCATATAATATTACTTTGGCGGACGAAAAAATAATATTAGGGAATCCTTCAAAAGTCTATAACGAAGTAATAAAAAATAATTTGAAGGGAGAATTCGTGCTTTTAATCAGTGGAATTGAATAAGCACGCATATCTTTTCTTCATTTTATGCTTATAAAATCACTTTTTTGTTTTAACAACTTATCCGCACTGCTTCGACTGATTTCAAAAATCTGAGTGGCATTAGAAACAGTTACCCTGTAAAGATTGCTATCCGGCTGAACAGGATACAAATTAGCTGAGATGTTGCCTGTAATATTTAAAATCAATTGTGGATTAGCAAGCGTGACAACGGTATCAATAAAATTATCTGCTCTGAGTTCTTTGAGCGAGGATATCAAACGATTAACAGAATTTTCATCAGCGGAATCTTCATTAACATACCAGGATGTATTTTTCAGTATCAAATTCCAGGTGTCATCTGGATAGTGGAATGTTATATTGTTAATGACTTCTTTGTCAATTTGCAAAATTAATTTTTCACGCCAATCGTTCAGATTCTTATTAACCAGCCATGAGTTAAGTCTTTCGCCGAGGTAAACATTATTAGAGGACATCGGACGGATATATGATTCCATATAGGAGGGACCCATTTTTCCAATTACCAGTGAAATGTATTTGTTGTTCGAATGGTAAAAACTTAACGATGTCCCCGTCAAAGTGTCAACCTGAAAAAGAATTTGTTTTTCGGGATTCGAGGAAATTAAACTATTGATTTTTAAATTAACTGCTGAGGATAATAAGGTCAAAACAGCAGAATTATCCGCAATATAATTTATAGGAGATGTAATCGTCCATACTCCTGAAATATTTTCAATTACGATCTTACGCCCGATTTTTGATATTTCAAATCTGACAACCTTTGCGGAGTCAATAACAATTTCTGAATCAATTAATTCGTAGCTGGCATCCCTTTCTACATAGGGAGAAAAAATAAAAAAGCTTATTAATGCCAGAGCTGCAAATATGATTATCAAATATTTTGTAGAAGTTTTCATAATGGGTTATGAATTATGGAGTCATTTCAATTTGTTTTCGGCGTTGTATGCGCAAACGCCATCTTACTATTCCAAAAATTACTATAAATAATGGGGGAGCAATTAAGTTTAATGCTTTTACGAATGTTTTCGTACCGTCGGATACTTCATCTAAAGGTTTTACTGCGAGGTCTTTTGTCCTGATAGTGGATAATCCGATATCGTCAACCAGCCAGTCTATTAAATTGTTAGCAAAAATTAGATTATCTTTTGTGCCTGCGTACATATCCTGGAAAAAATCACCATCTCCGACTACGGCAATTTTAGTTGAAGTACTTGTATTAATTTTACCGGAACCTCCGGAGTTACCTATATCG
>JBBIHP010000198.1:1503-2850 GCA_037446915.1 Ignavibacteria bacterium | reverse complement strand
AATTGAAAAATGCCGCGAAGTAGGAAGAACGGATAAAAACTGGCATTCGTTCTTTTCCCAGGTCGATTTTCTCGAAAAGCAGATTAAGAGCAGCATGTGAAATTCTTTTCGGTGATTTTGTGTTATGTATGTTAATATGATAATAACAGGTATTTAGTGAAGAAGTTTGATATCCCCGCACATTATAAGAGTTCTATTATATCGCACATAAAAGAGTTGCGTAAAAAGGACGATCCGCGCAAAAAGGATTTTACACCTACACGTTTGGATTTTGGTCCTGTTGTATTTCTGATTGCACGCCACTTTGGATTCTGTTATGGGGTTGAGAACGCAATTGAGATTGCCTATAAAACAATCGATGAAAATCCCGGCAAGAGAATTTTTCTGCTTAGCGAAATGATTCACAATCCCCACGTAAACGAAGACCTGAAGAACCGCGGTATAGAATTTATAATGGATAATTATGGCAAACAGTTTATCCGGTGGGATGAAATAACTTCCGATGATATCGTGATAATTCCCGCATTCGGCACTACTATAGAAATAGAAAACCTTTTGAAAGAAAAAGGAATTGATACGGTTAAGTATAATACGACATGTCCATTCGTAGAAAAAGTATGGAACCGTGCCGAAGCAATCGGTAAAGAAAATTATACTATTATTATTCACGGCAAGCACAAACACGAAGAAACACGTGCAACATTTTCCCACAGCACGCAGAATTCCCCCTCGTTAATTGTAAGAGATATTGAAGAAACAAAACTGTTGTGTAAAATTATTCTTGGTGAATTACCCGCAGAAGAATTCTATAATTTTTTTAAAGGGAAATATTCAGAAGGATTTGATGTTGAAAAGGATTTGACAAAGCTGGGAGTTGTAAACCAGACAACAATGCTTGCAAGCGAAACCCAGGCAATTGCCGATCTCATACGCGAAACGATGGTCAAAAAATATGGAGCGAATAACATCAAAAAACATTTTGCAGATACACGCGATACATTGTGTTATGCTACGAACGATAATCAATCTGCAACAATAGGATTAATGCAAGAGAATGCCGATTTGGCAATAGTTGTCGGCGGGTATAACAGCTCCAACACATCACATCTTGTTGAATTGCTCGAAGAGAAATTTCCGACTTATTTTATATCCGAAGCTGGTAAAATAATTTCTAATACCAGAATAAATCATTTTGATTTACATACACACACCGAGAAAGTAACAAACGACTATCTTCCGAAAAAAAAACCCGTGACAATTGCAATTACAAGCGGCGCATCCTGCCCCGATTCAATAGTTGATGACGTGATTAACAAGCTGATAAGCTTCTTTGATGGTGCGGCTGAC
>JBBIHP010000198.1:0-1403 GCA_037446915.1 Ignavibacteria bacterium | reverse complement strand
TCAGTCATGCCCGCAATCTGATCGCAAACAAGCCGTGCGCGCACCGATTTATTTTTTTCAGCCCGGATTATTTTATCTGTAAAATCCGGCAGTAGTTTCAACTTACTGTTCGTTGTTACATAATTCTCTTCGAATAACCGGAACATCATTTCAATCATATACTTTCCTTTATATTCCATCTGATGAAGCTGGGGGGATCGGAAAACAAGTTCAACAGAGATTCTCTTGTATAATTCCGCTTTTTCAAGAACGCTCTTCTCTATTTTGAGTTCCAGTTTATATCGGTTCGTTAATTTATCAAGAAAAGTTTTTCGTTTAACTAAACTGCAAGCTCTCACAAAATCGCCAATCTGCATTCCGAATTTCGGTTTGAACTTACCGGACTTCATCCACTCAATCATTTCATCAACTATCTTATGCTGAAAATCGGAGAGAGAATTTTCCTTTTGCCATTGAACAAGTTTAGCAATTGTAATAAACCCTCCGGAAATACTATCAACAAGATCGTTAACCGCATAAGCGGTATCATCCGCCCAATCCATAATCTGGCACTCAATACTCCTTAATTTGTTTAGTTGAGTTGTAGATGTAAATTGAGACGCGTAATTCTTTTTGCCAAAAACGAACTCAATATATTTTTTCTGATCATTATAAATAAAATGGTTTTCCGGGTTTTTGAAATTCTTAAACAGTGCTTTATACTTTAGAATACCATCGAGGAAAGCGCGCGTAGGATTCATACCTCTTCTGTTCTCTTCCCGGCGGTAAAATATTTCGGTAATCAATCTTAATGTTTGAGCATTCCCTTCAAATCCTCCGTAAGGCGCCATCAGCTTGTTAATAGTTCTTTCGCCGGCATGACCAAATGGCGGGTGACCGAGATCGTGTGCAAGGCAAATTGATTCAACCAGATCCGGGTCGATGTAGTAATCATCGGAAAGAAAATCGGTTTGGGAATGAAGAAGGTAATTACAGATCGATCTTCCAATTTGTGCAACTTCAATTGAATGAGTAAGCCGGGTTCTGTAAAAATCATACTCGCCCGGTAAGAACACCTGTGTTTTGCCCTGAAGCCGCCTGAATTCTGATGAGTGAATTATTCTATCCCGGTCAATCTGAAACGGGGAACGGTAATCGTTTTCCCGCCGGCTCTCTTTAACTCTTTCTAAATCCCAATCAGTATAAAATTTGTTTTTCATTTTAATCATTCACATTTTTGTAAAAGACAACATTAATTTAATAAATAATCAATCGAAAAATTATTTGTCGCACAATCATTCACATAATCATTCTTTTAATATAGAATCGGCTAAGGGACGGCTCCTTTTTACAATCGTCCTTAATTTTATTATTTCGATTGCTCAAATAATCGGCGGAATAATTTCCGGGAGTCTTGCGCTTAT
>JBBIHP010000197.1:0-2887 GCA_037446915.1 Ignavibacteria bacterium | reverse complement strand
GTCTTCGTAACTTGACAGAATTGAATAGATGTAGTTATTGCCGATCATAATAACTTTTATGTCTATGTTAATTGGTTCGGGTTTTAGAATGCTGGGTGAGAATTGATATAGATTAGCCAGATCCTGAATCTCGAGCTGGCCAAAAAGCAAGACGCGTTTAAGAGCTTTCCACACACCCGGTTCGCTAAAAGCATCGAGAGCATTAATAATAATATATCCGCTATTTGCTCTAAGAAGAGAACCGGCTTTAATTTTAGTAAAGTCTGCAAACCATCCGCCTCTACCATCACTGTATTTTTCGATTGTACCAAACAAATTACTGTATGTGGGTGATGTTTCAACTATAACAGGTTGTTCTTTCGTTTCGGAGTTATCGAGAATAATATTTACTTCATATTCTTTAAGGTAATCAACAATAACTCCGCCAGAGGTTTCTTCCTGAACAGGCTTTTGTCCTTTAAACACATCAAGGTTTTGAAGAATATTTTTAAGAACCTGATCTAGGTATTCGCGAACTTTTTCGTCCTTATTCTTCTTTTTTAGATTTTCAATTGCCATGGATGCAATATCAAACGCATATTCACTTTCCAGTTGTATTACTTTTTCCTGATAATCCTGGGTTAGCTTCAAACTTTCCTTAAACAGTTTTTGAAGTTCTTCCTGGTATCCGGCATATTTGGTTGTAATTTCTTCGGCATGTTCTTGGGTAATTTTTTGTGCTCTTACTAATTCATCAAGTTGATAAATAAATACATGCTGGTTCTCAATAACCACTAAAATTTCCGGTCTTGCTAATTCACCAACTTTTATCTGACCCAATGTAAAACCATCAACGCGTAATTTCTCTTCGAACTGATTCATCATTCTCTGTTGAGTTCTTCCATATTCACCAAGCATCTGTTTCTTTTTTGAAAGGAATGGATCAATAGAAAGAACCTGTGGAATTTTTTCTTGAAGAAATTTTATTGTCCGGTACAAATCCTTTTTAAAATGGAGTGCTTTGCCAGCATCAAATACTAATAGAACAGGCCTATCTTCGTCCTTAAAATTATTAACGTATGCATAGTCGTATAACTTAGAATGATTGGAGCTGATTGATTCAAGTACTTTTTTAATAGTGGTAAACTTTCCTGTTCCTGATAAACCTGTAATAAAAATATTATACCCGGGACTTTTAAGATCCACTCCAATACGCAAAGCTTTTAATGCACGTTCCTGGCCAATAATTCCTTCCATCGGTTTAACTGTTTTTGTTGTATCGAAATCAAAAATTTCAGAGTCACATGTCCATCGTAAATCTTCAGGTTTAAGTTCAGAGTGTTTAGCTGCTTTTAGAAGTGCCATTTTCTAAATCCTTTTGAGTGGATGTTTTCTATATCAAAAATAATATAAAAATAGTAAAGGTGTTTAGCTATTAATTAATATATCGGTGAGTATTTGTGTAATAAGCGGTAATTCATTTGGCCACTAATCTCACGAATTACCACGAAAAAAGTCTCCCGGTTTTCTTGAAAAATAAAATTGTTAGGTTCTTGTAGGCTATTTACTTACCAATTATTTAAATCAAATTGTCATAAAAGAATTTTTGATAATAATCTTTTAACTTTGCCCGTCGGTTTTTCGGAAAAATTTCTCATTGAATTTTGCATTGAGGGCTTAATCTATTTTAAAAAGAATTATATGACATTCACAATAAAGCAATTAATAGAAAGACTTCCTTCGTTCACACAAATTATTAAATGTGCACGGGAAGGAAATTTTATTAACAATAGGATTTATGTATCATCTCTTGCCGGTTCATCCCGTCAAATATTGATAAGTCAATTAACAAATATTGAAAATCAGATACTTATTCTTTGCCAGACAAATCAATCCGTAAGCGAAACAACAGTTGAGCTTAGTATTTTAGGATGCGAAGATTTTATAATTCAATCTCTGGAATTCAATTCTGAATCATTACAGGAGAATTTAACAGAGCTATCGAAAAAAGAGAAATTTATTCTTGTAACAACTTATGAAATTCTTAAGACCAATCTCCCTTCCAAAAACGACATTGAGAAAAGCACTTCGCTTATTGAGATCGGCGGAGATCTTTCTTATAACGATTTGATTGAGTACTTAAACACAATCAACTATAACAGCGATAAATACGTCGATTCGCCGGGGATGTTTTCAGTCCGCGGATCAATAATTGACTTCTGGTCATACAGCGAGAAGCAACCGGTTAGAATTGAATTCGATGGCGACTTCATTGAATCGATTCGTCATTTCGATCCTGAAAATCAAAGATCGTTGGATAAGCTAACATCTGTTACTCTTGCTTCTTCAATTGAGTCTGAAAATACACAACTAACGGGTTCTGTATTCGATTACCTAAATAATCCACTAATATTTGCTAACTCCTACGAACTTGAAAATCTATTCGCCGGTAAAAAAGATGTTAACATTAGGAGAGATGTTAATGAAGATATTGATATTGAATTGAAAGAGGAATTATACGAGGGGGAAACTTTAATAACTGATCAAGAGCAAGAACATGATAAAAATTCTATAACACTTAAAAATATTTTTGAAAATTCTGCACGGTGGATAATTGAAGACTCACTTAGCACTAATTCTGATAGAATCAATCTGGAAATATTAGACGCGCCTGTTATCAATTCCAACCTTGAATCGCTTGCAAAACACCTAATCGATTATTCAACAAAAGATTTTAAAATAATTATTGCTGTTGAAAATGAACTTCAAAGCCAGCGGTTGAACGATCTCCTTTCCGATTTTAATAAAGACGTATCTAATCTGATAGAGAATGGTCTTATCAAAATTATTCTGCTTCCGGTTAAATCGGGATTTGTATCCAAAGAAAATAAACTTGCACTATTTACCG
>JBBIHP010000196.1:0-2952 GCA_037446915.1 Ignavibacteria bacterium | reverse complement strand
ATAAAAGTCAACTGATATTTTTGGAAATGACTTAATTATAACTTCGAGCCAATTGTATGCCAGAGTTAGTCCTGATTAATTCGGTCTATTGCAACTCTTTATTCGATAAGCGGAATTATTTGAACAAAAGAAGGAAATACTTACAGGTAACTAAGTAATAATAAATGATCCTTGCCGGTGTTTAACCTTACTTTATTTCCATTGCTCTGTTAATACACTTCAGGTATAAATGTCTGATCGGTCATAGGTGGTCTTACATAACCTTTCGATTTTTCACGCGGTGGAAGCTCAATTGATTCCGGTGTTAAGTCTTTGTAAGGAATTAAACTTAGTAAGTGATGAATAACATTTAAACGCGCGCGCTCCTTATCATCCGCATTAACAACATACCACGGGGATTGTTTACTATCCGTATAGCCAAACATTTCGTCTTTAGCTCTTGAATATTCTTCCCACTTTGCCCGGGATTCTAAATCCATCGGACTTAATTTCCAACGCTTTCGCGGATCGTTAATTCTCTTCTGGAATCGTTTCTCCTGTTCCTTGTCGCTAATAGAAAACCAGTACTTAATTAAAATTATTCCTGAACGAATAAGCATCTTTTCAAACTCCGGGCAGCTTCTAAAAAACTCTTTTACATCTTCGTCGGAACAAAATCCCATAACGCGTTCAACACCGGCGCGGTTATACCACGAGCGGTCGAACAAAACCATTTCCCCCGCAGATGGTAAATTTGCAACATACCGCTGAAAATACCATTGCGACTTTTCTTTTTCTGTTGGAACACCAAGGGCAACCAATTTTACAATACGCGGATTACACTTATCAATAATTCTTTTAATCGTTCCTCCTTTACCCGCAGCGTCTCTTCCTTCGAATAACACAACGACTTTCAAACCCTTGCTCTTAATCCACTCCTGGAGTTTTACCAATTCTATTTGCAGCTTCGAAAGTTCTTTCTCGTAAAATTTTGTATCAAGCTTTTCTTCTTCGGAGTGAATTTTTTCTTTGGGGGATTTATCGGACTTCTCTTTTTTGTGTCCCATATTTATTCCGGGAATATTTTCAAAAGGAATATAGCGGTTGGCCTTTTCTAATTCCATAAAAAAATTTAAAGCGGAACTTCACCAACATTATTTTTTATCGTTCCAGTTTTTGAAATTGTATTTCCTCATATATTTATTAGGTTCTTCAAGCGGCTTGAATCCATACTTTTTGTATAATCCATGAGCGTCTTTTGTGGCAAGCATCCAGGATTTTACATTTTTAAGTTTCGGATGATTTAATATCTCTTCCATTAATATTTTTGATAAACCCTTACCGCGATAATCTTCGATTATAAAAACATCACATAAGTAAGCCAGCGAAACATAATCGGATATCACTCTTGCAAAGCCAACCTGTTTATTTTCATAATAAACACCAAAACAGAGCGAGTTTTTTATTTGTGCCCGCACTGTATTCATTGAAATTCCTTTTGCCCAGTATGAGTTTGTTAAGAAACGATGTACATCATAGAGTTTTATTTTTCCCCTATGTGAACTTATTTCAACATCACCAATTTTTAACATTATTTTCTCCCCCTCTCAATTGTTAATAAAAATTAATTTCTATCTTTAATTTAAGATAACAGAGTAACTCATTCCACAAATAAAAATAATAATTCAACTCAATTACTTTTTTGTTAAGTTCCAACACCACTAATTACAAAATGGTGATCAACATGCCTTTCACACGTCGCGAAGTACTAAAAACATTAGGAATTACAACCGGTGGAATTCTTCTATCGAATTTCAAGTTTGGTGAAAACACAAGAATACCATTATCAGGTTACGATGATAATCCTTTTTACAAAAAACCATCCAAGCCAATTACTGCAATTACATGCGGAGCCGGTGCAAGAGGAAATGTTTACGGAAATTATGCAATTGAGTTTCCTGATGAACTTGACATTGTAGGAGTTGCAGAACCGATACCAATACGAAATGAACGATATGCAAAAAAACATAACATTAAAAACGAGAACCGATTTGTTACATGGGAACATGTATTTGATCGTCCTAAATTTGCCGATGCTGTTATAATAAGCACACCCGATAATCTTCACTATGGTCCTTGTATTGCCGCACTCGAAAAAGGTTACGATGTGCTTCTCGAAAAACCAATTTCCCCATCGGAAAAGGAATGTATAGACATTCTTAATCTAACAAAGAAAACCGGAAGAATAGTAGCGGTTTGTCATGTTCTGCGGTATGCGCCTTACTTTATAAAGCTAAGAGAATTAATTCAGAGCGGAGCTATTGGCGAACTCGTAAGCTTTCAGCATCTCGAGCCGATTGAACATATTCATATGTCCCATTCTTATGTACGCGGCAACTGGCACAACAGTAAAGAAACTACACCAATAATACTCGCAAAGAGCTGTCACGATCTTGATATTCTTAGATGGATGGTTAATAAACCTTGCAAGCAGATTGTAGCAATGGCAAATTTGAAATGGTTCAGAAAAGAGAACGCGCCGGAGGGAAGTACTGACCGATGCATGAACGGCTGTGCGGTTGAGAGGACCTGTCCTTACTCAGCATTGAAAATTTATTATCGCGAACGTGGTTGGACTTATGTATTCGATTTACCTGATGATAAAGAGAAACACGGCGACGCAATTCTTGAATATCTGCGAACGACCAACTACGGAAGATGCGTTTATAAAATGGATAACGATCAGGAAGATCACTACGTAAGCTCGATGGAGTTTGTTGATGGTGTTACTGCAAGTTTTTCTATGGAGGCATTTACTCCTTACGGTGGAAGACGCACTCATGTTATGGGAAGCATGGGTCACATTTACGGCGACATGAATACATTTACAATTTCTGATTTCAGAACCAAAGAATCAAAAACTTACGATGCACGTACTATTGAAATTGAGAATTATAAAAACAGCGGTCATGG
>JBBIHP010000195.1:0-2966 GCA_037446915.1 Ignavibacteria bacterium | reverse complement strand
GTTACTTTTCTATTTTAGAGCCGTGTTCTTAACAGAATTTCAGGTGTCCGTTTCTGGACTTAATAGGGAAACCGGTTAAAATCCGGTGCTGCCCCGCAACTGTAATTCCGGTATTTGAATCAAAAGAAAAAATATTTTTTACAGGATAGCACACAGATTAAACAGATTTAATATTATATCCCACTAAGCGGGGATTTTCACAGATTGTTATTTTGATTTTTTTCTTTTGAATCAATACATAAGTTTTCAATCAATTATGTCACTGTCCCAAAAATCCGGGATGGGAAGACGATTGAAAATCGGAAGAGCCAGGAGACCTGCCCGTAATTAATTAGCTAAATCAAAGAACCGTAAAACGGTTTCAACCTTCGCGGGTGAGGGTTTTGATTAATTTGATTCATACCAAATTATCTTTTCAGTCTTTTACCCACGGAGTTATTTCTTCTAAACAGGTAACGAGTAAATCGTTACATATTCTAAGGAGTAACTTCTATGCTAAAACATTTTTTACTTTCTCTAATTTTTATTCATCCGGTTATTGCACCGGCACAAACAGATACAATTAAAACCACACTTAACGAAATTGTGGTCTCTGCAACACGCACCGAAACACCTTATTATAATGTTGCAAGCTCTGTTTCAATTATAACCGCCGAACAGATTTTACAAAGACAATACAGTTCGGTTGTAGATCTATTGAGAGAAATTCCCGGAGTAACTATAGTTCAGCAAGGCGGACCGGGAAAACTTTCCTATGTTTATTTACGCGGAACCAACTCAAACCACACACTGGTTCTTGTAGATGGTATTGAAATGAACGATCCTTCCTCGCCTAATAACGCATTCGATTTTTCTTTCCTCAATACACACGACATTGATAAAATAGAAATTGTCCGCGGACCGCAAAGCACATTATATGGTTCGGAAGCTTTAGCCGGTGTAATAAGTATCTTCACAAAGAACGGAAGTCCCAAGAACAATTACTCAATTCAAACCGAAGGCGGCTCTAATAATTTTTTCAAAGCTGTAATCGGTACTTCAGGAAATTATGGAGTAATAGATTATTTTATTTCTGTTAACAGATTAGGAAGTGATGGAGTTTCTGCAAGCAACTCTAAATTCGGCAACAAAGAAAAAGATGGTTTTACAAATAACGGACTCACATCAGGATTCGGAATTAATATGGGTGACTACGGAAAAATTAATTTGAGCTACCGGTTCACAAAAGGAGAAAGCGATTTAGACCAGAGTGAAAAATTTGGCGATGATCCGAATTATAAATACAAAATTGAGGAACAGTTATTCCGCATAGCATACAGTAAAAACTTTTTTGATGGAAACCTGGAAACGCGTTTAAACACATCATTAATAAAAAGAATAAATAGTTCGTTAGATGATTTTGATGCTTTACACCCGATGATCTATTCGGATAGTTATAACAGTGCTTCCAGGATTAAACTGGACTGGCAGAACAATATAAGATTTATCGATAATAATCTTATTACAATCGGAGTTGAGACCGAACAGGAAAAGGCAAACACAAGTTATTACAGTCAGAGTGAATGGGGACCTTACCAGAGTTTATTTCCGGATAACAAAGTTGTTACAACCGGGGTTTATTTACAGGATCAGTTTAACATTGCTAATTCATTCTTTGTATCTGCCGGTGTGCGGATTGATAAGCATCAGAAATTCGGAACAGAAACTACTTACCGTTTAGCACCTGCATACTATAATGATAAATTAACTATGAAATTAAAATTTACTTATGGAACCGGATTTAAAGCTCCGTCACTTTTTTATCTATTCGATCCGATGTGGGGAAATCCTGATTTGAAACCTGAAAAAAGCCGTGGGTGGGATTTAGGTATCGAAAAATATTTGATGCAAAACAAAATTATTATCGGACTTACTTACTTCAGCATAAAATTAGAAAATATGTTCGGATTCGATTCGAATTTTAGAACAGTTAACATTGCAAGTGCATCAACAAAAGGGTTTGAGGTCTATACTTCTCTTATAAATTATAACGGTATTTCTGTCAACGCAAATTATACTTTCACAGAAACCAGAGATCTATTTGAAGGAAGCACCGATTATAATAAACCGTTGTTAAGACGACCAAAACAGAGTGCATCATTAAATATTAATTATGAGTATGAAAAACTCAACATGAATTTAGGAATTAATTATACTGGCAAAAGAGATGATAAAGACTTTTCAACATTCCCGGTTATACGAATTACATTACCAGATTATTTTCTTATTAATATCACCGGCTCTTACAAGCTGTTAGAATATTTGCAATTAACAGCACGTATCGAAAATTTATTGGACAGGGACTATGAAGAGGTGCTTTATTACGGAACATTGGGTAGAACATTTTATCTGGGACTTAATCTGAATTTTTAATCGGCTAAATAATTGTGGGACAGGATCCAGAATTTTGTTAATTCATTCTTGATCCTGCTCTTGCTCTTAATCTTGTTCTTGCTCTTGCTTATGATCTTGCTCATGATCTTGCTCTTGCTCTAAATCCCCGTTCATTTCACTACTTTTTTAATCCAATTATTTCGGCTTCTGATAGTTCTCTAACTTCACCAATTTTCATATTTCCAAGAGTGATGTTTTTGATTCTTACTCTAACAAGTCTTAGTGTAGGATGCCCGACTGCCGCAGTCATCTTTCTAACCTGTCGGTTGCGTCCTTCTGTTATTGATAAACTTAACCAGCATGCAGGAATAGTTTTTCTTTCACGAATTGGTGGAATTCTTGGTGCAAAGTCTGGCTCATCAATTCGTATTACTTTTGCAGGTAAAGTTTTTTTACCTTCAATAAGAACACCATCTCTAAGTTTATTTAATGATTCGTTTGCGGGAATTCCTTCCACCTGAGCAAAATATTCTTTTTCATGTTTATTCTTTGGGTTCAATAAGTAATCGGTGAGAAACTTATCGTTAGTAATA
>JBBIHP010000194.1:0-3080 GCA_037446915.1 Ignavibacteria bacterium | reverse complement strand
TTGATGATATCTCGCTGCTTGCACTTGCGGTGGCATGAACCGATTCAGATACTTCGCTAATCAATTTACTAAGAGATTCACCTAACTCATTGATGCTGTTTTTAATTATTTGATGGTCACCTCTATATTCACCCAACATTCTGGAAGTTAAATCACCATTCGACATAGATTGAAGGACTTTAGTGCCTTCTGATATTGGAAGTATTACTGCATCAAGAGTTTCATTGAATCCTTTTACGATAACTTGATATCCTCCATTATATATTGATAAATCACCTCGTTCAGAAAGTCGTCCTTCAGTAGCTGATTTTGTTAGCATTTTAACTTCATCAATTAAGCTCCGTAAGGAATTTACAACTTTATTCATACTTTTTGAAAGAATATCCTTTTCCGATTTTTCATCAGCATACTTTGATAAATCTCCATTTGAAATTAATTCAGCTATATCACTTTGATATTTTATTGAATTAACAATAGACTCAAATGATTTTTCTAATTTTCCAATTTCATCATTGTGACTTGATTCAATATTAATCTCTACATCTCCAACAGCAAGTTTATCAGCAATAGAAGTTAGATTTCTTATTGGTAAATAAACTACTTTATTAAAGAACAAACTAATTCCACTCATACCAAGAACAAAAATAAGAAGACTAATAATCAGAGAAGTTATTCGTGTTGCAGAGGTCGCAGAATTTATCATTTCCTTACTCATACCAACAGAAACATATCCAACAATATCATTACCAGATTTTACAGTTAAGTTGCTAATAAACGTTTCATCAGCATCAATCTGGAAGACATTCTGTTTGATGGAATTAGTAATACTTTTGGAAAATTCAGTAAAATAATTTTCATTATACTTTGCAAATTCAACAAATTCTTTATTCAAAACCGCAGCAAACTTAACATCGGTCATATTCTTAAATGCTTCCAATTGTGTATTAACAGAAGATGCATCTTCAAAAACTAATGCAACACTCGCAGTACTTGAAATCATTTCGGATAGAAGTAAGGTTTTTTCCTTTAAGAGTTCTGTTAATTTTGACTTTTCTTTCATTGGGAAATAGAAGAATAAAAATGCAGCGATCAGAAAGAAAGTTAGTCCTAAAATAAACTGAAATTTATGTTTTATACCAAGGTTTTTTAACTTGCTCATATTTCACCATTCCTATTATTGAATTACTTTAGCAATTTTCAAAAGATCGGGAGAAATATCGTGCCCTTCTGCTTTTAATTGAGCCATATTGATAATAATCTTAGGCTTACCTCCTTCCGAGCCAATTCCAATTGCAACTTTACCATCTTCAACATAAGATGTTACTCCTGAAATTGATAATACACCTTTT
The DNA here is from genome assembly GCA_037446915.1 of Ignavibacteria bacterium. Classification (GTDB taxonomy): domain Bacteria; phylum Bacteroidota; class Ignavibacteria; order Ignavibacteriales; family Melioribacteraceae; genus DSXH01. The sequence goes on along the minus strand of JBBIHP010000194.1, from coordinate 1,731 downwards.
GAAGCTGACTGGGACTTGAAAGAAGCTGAACCAGGCATAATATAAATAACCGAGGCTCCACCAATATCGGTAGCTGTTTTGGCATTTACGCCAGTTTCTTTAAATGAGGCAACAATTTCCTCAGCCCCAGCTCCAATTACTGCCACTTCAAAATTTCCCTTTGCAGTAAGTGTTTTGTCGAACGCAAAGATTTTTTTAAAGAGAGCTGTCTGCAAATTTGCCGGTACTTCCATATTCTGACCATAACTATTCGTAGTAATCAGAAAGATTATACAAGTAATTGTGGCTAAAATACTTTTATTTATAAAATTTAGTTTCATAAAATTTCTTCCTGTTTTAATTCACATTTATCATAATTCGATTATAGTTGAAATTGTAATTCATAGAATATTCTTCTTCCATAACCGGAAGGAACTTCATTTAATGTACCACGAGAGAATTCAGGGAATAAAACTGTCGAGTCAAATAAATTCTTACCAGAAAGATTATGACGCAATGTAATTGAATTGAATTTGTGCTCAAATCCAAGATTTAAATCAATCGTGGTAAAGCTACTAATGTCGGCTTTAAAACCCTTGGATTCCGAAATATAATTAACTACAGCAGAAAGGAATAATCCCGAGAATTTCTTTGAAACTCCAACATTGGCTAAATGCTGTGGAACATACTTAAAATTATACTGTCCGGATCCAGCAACTTCGTCCCCATTATTCCCCTTTGTATATGAATAGCTAACAAAGAAATCAACAACCTCATCATTCTGATATTTTAATTCTAATTCTAAACCGGTTGCTTTAAATGTTGAACCATTTACATAAATTGTTGATTTATCAGTAGTGCTTGTTGGAATTCTTCTTGTTCTATAGATTTTGTTTTCATAAGTTGAGTGGTAAAGAAGAGCCTGGATAAAAAACCTATCAAAAGAAGTTAAATATGCTACTTCGAATGTGTTACTTTTTTCTGGCTTTAGTGATGTATTACCAAAAACAGTATTTGTAGGAGTCCTAAAATATAGCTCAAATAATGAAGGTGCTCTATATGATTGTCCCCAAATTAACTTAACACTATTTTTATCATTAATTGAATAAACAAAAGTAGCTCTTGCAGATAAATTATTACCAAACAGTTCATTATGAGAATAGCGAGTTCCAGCTAATAAACTGAACTGATCATAATTATATCCAACTTGACCAAATACTGAATATTCAGATACTTTACGGTTGTTCATGTCATTTACAGCTAAAACACTATCTTTTTGTACATTATAGTTTTGGTATTCAATCGATTTTCTTATATCGTAATCAAATCCTAATTCCAGATTAAAATTATCATTAACATTATAATTTAGATTAAACAGATTATACAATCGGTAACCTTTAATGTTTGCTCTAGTATTATCATCAAAAGTTCTTGAAAGATTTCTTTGGTTCCAATCATATGTTAAATTGTACTTTGCACTTAGTTCATCAGTCAAATTAAAATCGAATTTATATGATGCTAAATAGCCATTACTCCAGTGTTCATTTCCTGCTCCAGAACTTACATTCGGATCAACACCTAAATAGCTTTCAACAGATTTAAATGTATTGAATAAAAGAGAATGTCCTTTATATACAGCAGCTACATTAAAACTGCTTCCTTTCATGTATTCATTGTAGTGAGTTTTAACCTTGTTTTCTCCAGCAAAAATATAATCCTGTCCGGTTTCATCAGATGAATTACCAGAAATAA
>JBBIHP010000193.1:0-3082 GCA_037446915.1 Ignavibacteria bacterium | reverse complement strand
AATTACAAATTGATTATAAAAATTATTGGAGCTTTTATGCTGCAAAGTTTTTATAGAAAAAGTATTTCTTTTTTACTCCTATGTATCCTATTTACACCTTTTACTCAAGTTGATTGTCAGGTCCAATCACAGCAATTAGAAAACTTAAAAGCATTCGCAAAACTCTACGGCTACATAAGATTTTTTCACCCATCCGATGAAGCTTCCAAAATTGACTGGAATAAATTTGCTGTCTACGGTGTTGAAAAAATTAAGAACGCAAAAGACAATCAAGAACTGAAAGAAATTTTAAAAGAATTATTCTATCCAATTGCACCTACTATTCAAATCTATTCATCAAATGAAAAACCAAAAGATATTTCGGATATATTTCCTGAAGATACAACAGGATTAAAATTGGTTGCATGGCAGCACTATGGAGTTTACTTAGGCAGCCAATCGAATATTTATAAAAGTATCAGGTTAAATCGCGGTCAGGCATTTTCACAATCTACTAATGAACCTGATTTTGGACTATTATCTATGGTAATTAACCCGGAGAATTTTCGGGGAAAGGAAATTAAACTAAAGGCATCTGTCAAAACTGATTTGAATAATGAATCTGGTAAGGGTCATATATGGTTAAGAGTAGATAACATTGGATTCTTTGATAACATGGCCAATCGCCCCATTATTATTAACCGATGGCGTGAATACGAAATTGTGGGAACGGTAGATAAGGATGCTATAAGAATTTCGATAGGATCATTTTTAAAAGGTTACGGGAAATTATGGATTGATAAATTTCAGTTATTCTACAGGGATAGTCTCAAAGATTGGGAAGAGGTTAAAATCAACAATAGTAGTTTTGAAGAGATAGAGGAAAATTCCCCTAAATACTGGAGAACAGGCACTCCGGGTTACAATTATTATTTCGATGAGAGCGAAAAAGTTGATGGTAAACAGAGTCTGGTTATTGAAAAGAAATCTTCTAATTCTATTCCTAAACTCTTTGATAATTATCCAAAGTTTGGCGAGGTAATTAATGAAGAATTATTACCGGGATTGTATTGCCGGATTCCGTTAATACTCTTAAGTAATTCTGATGGTACCATTGGTAAAAATAATAATTATCCTTTTAGTTTTATCGATGAGGAATTAGAAAAAATATTGCAAACCGACTTGTCAGCAGATTACGAAATTGTTCGTCTGGCAAATGTTATAATTACGTGGAATGTGTTACAACATTTTTATCCCTACTTTGATGTTGTAAAAGTGGATTGGGAAAATGTGTTGATAGAAACATTAAAGGAAACAATTGCCAACAAAACTTCGGATGATTTTTATTTCACTCTACGTAAGATGATTGCCAAATTAGAAGACGGGCATGGGGTGGTTTATTATCAACCGAAAAATAAAATTGGTAACCTTCCTATTAGAGCAGCATGGCTTGAAGATAATCTTGTAATAACAGGTTCAAATGATGCACGAATAAAAAAGGGTGATATAATAAAAAAAATTGATGGTGTTGAATCTAGAGAAGTTCTGCTCAAACGCGAGGAATTAGTATCAGGATCTGTTCAATTAAGAAGATATAGAGCATCGAATGAAATTTTTAATGATATTTTAGGCAGCGAAGCTACACTTGAGTTATTAAGAAACGATGAAACAATAACTGTTAAATTGAGTCGTAATTCTGTTTATAGCAATTTATTTTTTAGCAACATTGCTGAATTTGAATTCCCGGCGTTTAAAGAAGTTGAGGAAGGAATTTATTACATAAATCTAAAGCAGATTACTAAAGATGATTTCTATAATAATATATCAATTCTCTCGCAATCCAGAGGAATTATTTTTGACTTTCGTTTGGGGAATACGCAAGCTGAAGTTAATCAACAGTTAAATTATTTTGATCTCCTTAAACATTTAGTAGATACACTAAAGTATGGAATGAAATTATATGTCCCGGAAATTATTTATCCGAATCAGCAAAAAATTAGTTATACCTATCTGCAGCATTCCTTTCTGCCAAAACCGCCTTTCTTAAAATCACATATAATATTTATTACAGAACCATTTATTGTAAGCTCTGGCGAATCATTTATTTCTCCAATAGCGTTCAATAAATTAGCTGAATTGGTTGGCGATAAGACCGCCGGTTGTAATGGAAACGTAAATTTTATCCCTTTGATTGGTGGATTTCAAGTTATGTTTACCGGTATGAAAGTATTAACCCCGGATGGCTCGCAACATCATTTGATAGGTATTCAACCGACTTACCCGGTTAAAAGAACTATTCAAGCAGTTAAAGAAGGAAGGGATGAGTATCTCGTAAAAGCAATTGAGGTAATTAAAAAATCATTTAACTAAATAATGGAGGGGAAGATGTATTTCATAAAGTATATCATTCTTATTTTTGTTCTAATTACCGGATGTGTTTCTACAGAAGAAATGATGAAATGGAAGTTCTCACCAACAAAAAAATATGCAATAGTTCCATTCGATTGTACCGATACTAAATATGGAGGAGAGTTAGCTCAAAAAGTTAAAGTGTGGCTGGAGCATTATAATTTCGAAATAATTGATGATGAAGTCTTTCAGAAAAATTTATTGGAAACCGCTTTAACAGTGGAAAAAATTTATAAAGATTATAGTAAAGTAATAGGTAAAATAAATTGCGTTGATGCTATAATGTTGGGTAATGTTAAGATTGATAAAACAAGTTCGGTAACAGGAACAGGCGCATCAATTGGTAGTCAATCAAAATATACTGAAAGATGCGATGTTTTGGTTATAGATGTAAAAAACGGGGAAGTAATTACCAGTACTACTTATATCTCTAAACAAGATGCAGCGTTCAGCTGGAAGGATAATATTGATGAGGTTGCAAAGAAAATAGTGTTTCAGCTTTTGCCGCATTAAATTAATTATTCAGCCACGAATTTCACTAATTATCACGAAAGTGACTTGAATTAGATTTGTGAAAATTTGTGTAATTAGTGGCAGAAATGATATCAAAGTTTTTTTGGTTATATCATGAGTAAAGTTAAATTCTTCCGGAAGAAGAATAGCGTGATAGTTTAATTAAAACACTCCGCCTTTG
>JBBIHP010000192.1:0-3104 GCA_037446915.1 Ignavibacteria bacterium | reverse complement strand
CAACTTGACTACCAATAAGATAAAAATTATTCATGGTCACTTAAAAGAATAGGAGGCAAGAGTTAAAAAAATAAGGGTAAAGGAGAGAGGCGCTCTCCAATACCCCGTTTTGCAAATAAAATAGTAAGACTGCTCATCTTATGCGTACATGGTACGCCCATTTTTATTTGCACTTAAAAATTAACTAATTATTTTTTCACTTTCTAACTAAGTGAGGAGAAACATCATGAAGGTAAAAAAATTATTTCTTACGGTAATTTTGTTTTTGTTCTCTTTTACCCTGTATGCTCAGAGCTACATTGTTTGGTTTAATAATCCAACCCATAACAGTACAGTATCCGGGAGTGTTATAGACAACACAAAATCATCAATTGATATTTCATTTGGATGGTCCGGACAAAAGGCAAATTCACAAAATAAATGGAAATTCAAGGTAATCAAGGATATTTTGGTCGGCGGAGGAAATACTTATGCGGAAACCTGGGTATATGAAGATACCCCATACTGCACTTTACCCGGAGATGTACTTTATCAAAACTGGTATGTTATTTACATGTATGAGGAGGATTACATTACCAAAATACTTACTCAGCGTGCTTCTACATCTCACATTACGGTTACGGTACAGCAGACTGTTTATGTAGAGAATAATTTTGGAACAGGTACTTTATCAGTAAATGGATCATCATACGGAAGTGGTTCTGTTTTTAATCTTAGCTATGGACAAGGACTAAACCTGGCTGCTATCGAAAATCAAGTTGATGCCCAAGGATATACAAGAGTGTGGAATACAAGTGGAATTAATAATAGTTATTGGTCACTAAATGGAGTTGGTCAGACAAATTCAAACTCATATTCATATAATGCATCATTGAATCAAAATGGAATTCATATCGTTGCTGAGCTTAGAAAAGTTTGCAATATTTCATTCAACGAACCTGTAACAGCAAATGGTAATTATTATTATTCTCAACCGGTTTCAGTTATAGAAGGAAATGCGGTTTCTGTTACTGCATTGGGTTATACAAGATCAGATTATATAGATATGGGATTTTCATCCTGGGGTGATGGTAATTCGCAAAATCCTAGGAGTTTTACTGTTTATAATAATGCGTCCTATTCAATTAATTATGTTGGTATAAAGCCAAACAATGGTTACAAAAATTTACAATTTATTGGATCAACAGGACAGAATATTCAATTACAATGGAGCGAACATCCTAATGGTGCTGTTAACCAATACCAGATCTGGAGAAGAGTAAAACACAATGGTATTACCGGTCCAGATACTCAAATAGGAGCTGTTGGAAGGAGAGTCTGTTCATTTACCGATTATGAATATGTATATACTTCTTCCTATTCCGATGATTTACTATGGTATGATGTAAGAGCTTATTATTCTACTGCTGGAACTTCTGCCGATGCAGAGTATAATGCAGCTTTTGGAAAAATTGATTTATTGAAGGAAGAAAAATCAAATTTAGCAACAGAAATTTCTAATGAATTGCCGGGCAAATATGATTTAAGTAATTATCCAAACCCGTTCAATCCAACAACAACAATTTATTATCAATTACCGGAAAAGGGTTTTGTATCAATAAAGGTATTTGATATTCTGGGAAAAGAAGTAACAACATTAGCTAATGAAAACAAATCTGCTGGTTATTACAGAGTCAACTTTGATGGAAGCAAACTAACAAGTGGTATATATATCTACACAATTTCTATTATGGATTTGTTCAATCTAAAAAGATGCTGCTCGCAAAGTAAATTTAACGTAGGGATGTTCAATTGAACATCCCTACCTGTAAATTCGTGGAACGCGGGTATTGATGTTGGTTAATATCTCGTATGGAATAGTACCAGCCCAGTTTGCAAGATCTTCGCAAGAAATGGAATTGACACCGTCGCTTCCAATCAATATCACTTCATCGCCATTGAACGCGCTGTCGTTGCCGATATTGACTACAATCTGATCCATTGTAATTGCACCTATAACCGGGTAACGTTTACCATGTATCAGAACTTCCGCTTTATGGGACATACTTCGGAAATATCCGTCGCCGTATCCAACCGGAACCGTTACCGCTCTTATAAGTTGATCTGGTGTAAATGTAGAATTGTAACTAACAGGGTGACCTGGTTTGATTGCTTTGAAATATACTACGTGAGATTTCCATGAGAGTGTTGGTTTAACAGCAACTGTTTTCTTAACCTCGTTGGATGGATAAACACCATACAATAAAATTCCCGGCCGCACCAAATCTAAATTAGCTTCCGGCAATTGTAGAATTCCACCGGAGTTAGAAATGTGACTTATTGGTGTTTCAATTGAATTCTTTGTGTAGAAATTAATGACTTCTAAAAACCGTTCAAGCTGAAGGTTAGCGTAGGTAAGGTCCGACGAATCCGAACTTGCAAAGTGTGAATAGATTCCCTCAACGTTAATATTCTTACATTTTACAGAGGCTTCAAGAAACTTTTCAGCATTATAATAGTGAACGCCAATTCGTTCCATTCCCGTATCAATTTTTAAATGAACCCTGGCTTTCACTTTAATGGCAGCAGCAGCTTCATCAATCTGATTTAACTTCTCAATTGAGGAGGCGGTTATTGTTAAATTGTACTTTAAGAAGATTGGAATTTGATTTCCAAGCATTCCACCCATAACAAGTATTGGCAATTTTATTCCGGATTGTCTTAGTAAAATCCCTTCTTCAAGAACGGCAACGCCAAGATAATCTGCATTAAGTTCTTGCATAAGTTCAGCAACACGAACAAGTCCGTTTCCATAAGCATTGGCTTTAAGAACTGCCATTACCTTAGAAGGGGAAACATATTTTTTAATTGTGTTAAAATTTTCCGTAAGCTGTTTAAGATCAACTTCAACTCTGGTAGGGCGGACTATTTCGTCCACACTGATTATCGGGTGGTTAACGGTGGCTTTCAATTTAGTCTAATTTTACTTTGTTCGATAGTTCGTTTGTATCGTCTTTGAGGATTGGAAAATGCTCTGATAGAATATTTCCTACTCGTTCAATTCCTTTTATTATGCCGCTTGCAAATTTTCCTTCTCTAAACTTATTCTGGATTTCGTCTCTCAC
>JBBIHP010000191.1:0-3212 GCA_037446915.1 Ignavibacteria bacterium | reverse complement strand
TTTGTTAATTATAAAAATCTACTTTTTCAGACCACTCAAAAAAATCGACTTCTTTTGACGGAATAAAATAACCACCAGTATACTTTGCCTCAATAATAAATTCTAAATGAGAACGGCTATTAGAAGAAATTATATTAACTATGCGAATGGGAATGATGTCAAAATTCGTTTCTTCTTTAACTTCTCTCTTTAGTGCATCAAAGGGAGTTTCCCCTTTTTTAATAAAACCTGAAGGAAGTGCCAGCGGATCAGGACGGTATTATGTTAAGAGTACTTATGCAGGACAAGGAGCTGTTAACAGTTAGCAGAAAGTAGTGATCTGTAAACAGTAATAAGTGAAGATATTAAAATACTTCTGAAAGATGATATGTGTATTAAAAAACAAAAAAACTGGCGCAAGTATCACTTTACAATTAGTATAACTATATGTAAATTAGTATTGGCAAATAGTAAAAGGGTGAAATATGATAAAATATAAAGAGCGAATAATATATTCTGAATTAAGGGAACAGCTTTCAAAACGATTAATAACAGTAATAACCGGCTTGCGGCGAACCGGGAAAACAACAATTATAAAAAAACTAATAGAAGATTTTGAAGGTGAGAATAAAATATATATTGATTTAGAACGAATAGATAACAGGGAGTTATTTTCTGAGAAGAACTACGAGAACATAATAACAGCACTAAGTTCAAGAGGACTTAATTTCAAAAAGAAGACATTAATTGCAGTTGATGAAGTACAACTATTGCCATCGATTGTAAGTGTAATTAAATATTTATACGATAATTATGAAATAAAGTTTTTAATAACAGGATCGAGCAGTTATTATATAAAGAATTTATTTAGTGAATCATTAGCGGGAAGGAAGAAAGTATTTGAATTAAATACACTAAGTTTTAGAGAGTTTTTACATTTTAAAGATATTGCATTTAGCTCACCGAAAGGGTTCGGGAAAAAATTTATTTCTGCGGAATACGAGAGATTAAAAAGATATTATGATGAATATATACGATACGGTGGATTTCCAGAAGTTGTATTGAGCAGAACCATAAATGAGAAGAAAGACATAGTAGGTGATATATTGAGTTCTTATATAAATATAGATATAAAAAACATTTCAGAAATAAGAGATCAGAAGAACATACATAATCTACTTAAAATGCTAGCAATAAGAGCGGGTACAAAATTAGATTATACAAAGCTCTCGTCACTGACAGGAATATCAAGGCCGACAGTTAATAATTATATTGATTTGTTAGAGAATACATATGTTATAACCCGGATATCAGTTTTAGCAAAGAACCCGGACAGAGAAATAGTAAAGGCACCGAAGATATATATAAATGACAATGGATTGTTGAATCAATTAGCGGAGGTAAGCAGCGGAGTTCAGTTTGAGAACACGGTATTCAATCAATTAAGGTTTAATGGCGAACTTCAGTATTACTCGTTGAAGACCGGGAAAGAGATTGATTTTATATTAAATGGAGAGAGAGCAATTGAGGTAAAGGAAACGGCAACAAAGCAGGATAAAACACAATTAGATAATCTTGCAGAGAAGATAGGAATTACAAAGAAATTAATAATTGCCCGATATCCTTCCCCCACCTTTAATGATTTTGTATGGGGGGGCGATATTGGCTAATGGAATGAATGTTTAAAAAGGAGGATTGGAAGTATGCGGGCACTAAATAATATTTTTTTTGATAAGCCTAATAAAAGTACAAAGTAAAGGAAAATGAAACTGCAATAAGTAAGAAATATTTGTACACGGTTTTATAGAAATATTATTAGAAACAAAGCAGAAAGATGAAGACAACATGTTTGGTTATAAACTTGCAATTAATATTTAGAGGCATCTGAAAAATTGTAAATAGCACGCGGATAACGCAAACCCGCCTGATGGACGGGCAAGTTTTACTGAACTTGTATGACGATGGACAGGTTTACGCAGATTACATAATAATTACATTTGAGATAGCCACAATAAGGACTTTAAGTTATTAATTTGAGCGACTGAGTTATAATTAAAAGCATGGTTGATATTCTATATGTATGTGAGTGGGTTCAAGAATAACCTGAAAGTCATTTGTTAAGCGACGGCGAATCTCGAGGAAGATATCATCGATCATTTTTTTATCGGGGATATTCTTGATACGGATATCAAAAGCATTGCCTGAATAATGGAGTGAATGCTGCTGTGAGTGCTTTCCGTCTGTGATAGATGTAATGACAAAATCGACTTCGAAGGATTTGTACACTTCGCTTGCAATAAATACAGCGAGAATGAGTTCAGATTTGAGACCCATTGATTTAACACCTTGCTTTAATTCCATAATAAGTGATCCTTTATATTGTACTACTTCTTTTCTTAACGTAAGAAAAGAAGCCCCGCATAGAAACATTGCGGGGCAGGCGCCAGAAACAGTACTGAAAAAGAATTGCTAAAACTTCACTCCGCTCAACTAAGAGAAAAAAACTCCCCCGCTTTTGATATGAATTAATAGAATGCGGGGTCAGACAGATTTTCTCTTTTGTCCCGTAAATGATCGGGACAAACGTTTCGCTTCGTTCAGTTTTTATACGCAATTCTTTTAAGGTGCGAACTGAATTATCAAAGAAACCGTATGACAGAAATTTTCTCTTTTCATTGTGCTCATTCATATTCTTATTATCAAGAATTTGAGGTCATAAACAAATTAATACTTCTAATTTATGATTGAATCGAGATTGCCATCGATTTCTTTATAGATATAGCCGTTTTTTTCCATTACATCTTTTAGGTTGAATTTTATTTCATATAATAGTTTGAAACGCTTATTGGTTATTTCTTCTAGTTTTTCGAGTCGTTTTTGATGATCGTTGATAGTTTGGTTTATCATTCGGCTCTGAGCAACTACTGCACCGATTGAGAAAGTGAGGGATAGAAAAGCGGAGATCAAAATAATCCAGAAATGGATTTTTTTGATGTTGAGAATAAGGATATCATTATCACCGTGTTTCATAAAATAGAAGCTTGTTCCTTTCTCTTGAAAGAAAGGAACCGAAAGTTCAAGACTGAAAAAATTTTACTAAAGATTTCATTCGCTACGCTATGGAAATTAAACTCCCCCGCTTTTATTGGTAAAGGTATTTGATTGCGGGGTTCGAACAGAAATTTCCATTTAACGCTTCGCTCATTCATCTTTTTAACGTAAAATTTTTTAGG
>JBBIHP010000190.1:0-3214 GCA_037446915.1 Ignavibacteria bacterium | reverse complement strand
CAATTCAAAAGTTCAGGCGCAATGGCGGCACTACGAAGGACGTCAGCATAAAAGAAGAAGATGCTACATTAAGCACTTGTAAATCCTTACAACAGTCAACCATCAAGCAACAGGTTACAGGAAGTAAAACAGATCAATTAATTATTTAGTTAATGTGCGGTTCTTAATAGTTATCGATTTAGATTTGTGTTTGAAATGATGTTGATAGTAGGTTTTAATTCGTAATTAAATTTTACTGTAGAGTAAAGGACGTTTTCTAAAAAGAGTCCAGATGGCGGAGCGGTATATTTAGCCGGAGTTGGCGATTTATGCTCAAGAAAATATTTCAGATCATCCGGGGTCAGGTTTCCTCTTCCAATTTCTGCAAGAACACCAACCATTCTTCTAACCTGTTTCCATAAAAAATGCGAACCGATAATTCTAATCAATATTAAATCGCCGTCTTCTTTCATTTGAATATCTTCTATTAGAACCTTTGTAGATTTTTCTTCGTCATCTTTATCGGCAAAGGAAACAAAGTCGTGCATACCAATAAAATGTTTTGATGCTTTAATCATTTTATCGAAATTAAGTTTGTCCTTAATCCACCATACAAATGGTTTACCGAAAGCAGTTCTTCTTCTCGATATTTGATATAAGTAAATTCTGCTTTTGGCATCGTAACGCGCATGAAATTTTGGATTAGCTTTTTCCGCCTCAATAATATTTATATCTGCCGGAAGTTCATCATTCATTTTTATTCTGATTATTTCCGGAGCCAGAACAGTTTTAACATCAAGATGAGCGACCTGACAAAGTGCATGAACACCCGCATCCGTTCTACCGGATCCGTAGATTTCTACGTGCTCGCCCTTAAAAACACTTTTTGCGACATCATATAATTTACCCTGAACTGACTTGCTGTTCTTCTGCATCTGCCAGCCGCTATAGCGAGTGCCTTCGTATTCTATGTAAAGTTTAAATCGAGCCATGGATTTTTACAAAACAAATCATTTGTTTTAATGTAATATAAATAGATTCTTTTCAACAAAAGAAATATATTTATGCAAGCAAATATGAGTCGAAAGTGAGAACAAAGAATTTTAAAATCAGATATATAACTGATAAAAAGGGGAACAAAAAGGAAGTTGTTCTCCCAATCAAGGACTTTAATGAATTAATTGAAGATCTTGAAGATCTCTCTGTTATTCAACAAAGGAAAAATGAACGCATTATTAAACATGAAGACATTGTAAAAATCTTAAAAATAAATGCCCCTTTATAAAATAGTCTGGAAAGAATCAGCTTTTAAAGAATTGTTGAAAATAGATCGAGTCTTTATTCCCAAAATTATTAAAGCTGTCGAATCATTAGCCACCAACCCATTCCCTCGTAATTGTAAAAAACTTTTTGGAACAGAACATTCTTATCGAATTAAAATTGGTTCGTACCGAATAATTTACACAATATTTGGTGTTCAACTGTTAATAGAAATTGTTCGTGTTGCACACAGAAAGGATGCTTACAGGTAGCCTTCGTCAGCTCGTTAATATAAAAAATACTATTACGATAATTATTTTGTTGTAAAATGCCAGAGTGGTCCGGTTGTAATCGAACCATCTATTAACACTTCATCAACTCTCCAGTAATAAGTTGAATTTGTTTCGAGCTTGCCGGGATCAAAAAAACTTTCTTTCTGATTTCTGATGAATACCGGGTCGCCCGGTGCTTGCGAACCGGTCTTTAATTTCTCACCACGTTTTAATGCTTGAGGATAAATTGATTTCCAGAAATAAATATTGAACGATATTGCGTTTCGCGATGGAACCCACTTTAATTGAGAGCGATCATTATTAAAGTAGGAACCGTTCCTTGGGTTTGGCAAAGAAACAAATGGAAGAACCGGCGTCATTTCATTTTCAGGATCCCATTTATTATCGAACGTCCATTTTGCATTTATATTTTCCGGCGCCGGAGAATTTTCCGCTTCGTGTAAATTGTCTTTAAACCATTCATAATCACCGCCAATTCTATGACAGTTATAAAAATAATGCCGCTCGCCCCACTTCCATGTAACAGCGTTAGGAGAAACCGGCCAGTAGATTGGAATATCAGCCATGTTTTCCGAAAAGATGCAGTCGAGTAAATAAATTTGTGCATCGCGGTGATGTCTTCCGAGCGGAAATCCGGGAACACCATCAAAGTATGAATATCGTATAACGAACTTCTGATTTTTATCTACCGAACCATTATGCCATAAGGAGGCAGATAAGTTGTGTCCGAAAAATTTACTGTCGGTTATGTAACACCAACCTTGTGGACAAACATAATCGACCCACCCTTCGAAGTAACAATTGGAGTGATAATACATACCGTTTGGATTCCACAATGCAATTGTATCGCCGCCATCTGCAATTATATTGCAGTTGAGGATAATTATTTTTGTGCCCCAGCCGCGTATCGCGAATTGATGATCGTGATCGCCGTAGAGCGAACCGTAATTATTGTGAACAGTTAAGTTTGCAAGCGTAAATCCAACAATAGTCGAGTCAATATTAATCGTGCCCGAACCCCAGTCGGTTCTATTTGGTGCGGCGAGCCAGTTTCTTCTTAATTCTGCATAGACAATTCTGGTGCTGTCCCTGTCTTCGCCAACAATTGCAATGTTGCTTTTAGTAATGAAGAGTTTTTCGTTATATGTTCCATTCTTAACAAGTATAATGAATGTTTTATCGTTTTGATCTGGTGCGGCGTTTAATGCCTCTGTTATTGTTTTGAAATTACCACTCCCATCCTGTGCAACAATAAGGTTTGCCCGGTCTTGAGAACGAATTAAGTTGATTGATGTTAAGCATAACAGTACAATCAAACATAAGAGATTTTTTGTTTCCATAATTATTAATGGTTGTTTTTGTTTATTAAGTTTATGACCACTTTTACAATTATCTCTTTTTCTTTTGGATTGCTTTCGGCAATCATTAGACAAAGAGCCACAAGAGCATTATCTGCAATTCTTTTTTCGCCGGTCGCTTTATAGAGAATCTTGTTTTTATCAAGAAACCACAAAAACATTGAAGCAGCGATTCTTTTATTGCCGTCTACAAAAGAATGATTTTTTATTATGAAATATAATAAACTGGCGGCTTTTTCTTCTACACTCGGATACAAATCTCTCCCGTTAAATGTTTGGTAAATAGTTGTGATCGAACTTTTAAAGGAATTATCTTTTTCCTTG
>JBBIHP010000189.1:0-3221 GCA_037446915.1 Ignavibacteria bacterium | reverse complement strand
CACTCGTTTTTATTTGTTGTAAATGATCGGATTTACTGCTATAAACAAAAATTTGGAAGCAGAAATTTTTATGCACTGAATTATTTATCCGGCTTGTTAGAAGAGGATTTAGGAGAGGATTTAGCAAAAATAAATTATTTACGCAAAGAGGCAGATTCTACTTATAGCAAAAATTTCTTTTTTACTGAGAAATGGGAATCGGATAAATCAGATCCTGTAGTTGGCAGTATAATTACCGGAACAATCCACAATCTTGAAATTGTTGGAGATGTTGAATATACTTCCTACGAAAATCTTTTACTCTTCAGTTTTCACTCAAAAATATTCAGCGGTAGTCTTGTAAATAAATTTATTGCATACAATTTATCCAGACAAAAAATTGTTCTTGATGAAATTTTAAATGCAAGCACCAATGCTTTTATTCCCGATTCCTTTTTTGTTTACAAAAACTATCTGCTACTTCTTAAAGAAAAGAACGGATTGATTGTTTACAAACTTGGATAAAAATGGAACTAACACATGAAGAAAAAACAATACTTCTTGAAGCTGCAAGAAATTCAATCACTTCAATTTTTACCGGCAAGGAGATTACTCAACCAGATTTCAAAAAACACCCGGTATTTAATTCCCATGCCGGTGCATTTGTAACTTTAACCGAACATGGAGGACTTAGGGGTTGCATCGGTTTTATAATATCCGACCAGCCGTTATTCAAAACAATTTGTGAAGCAGCGGTTCATGCTGCACAGAATGATCCACGGTTTTATCCGCTCGGAGCCGATGAACTTTCCAAAATTTCAATTGAGATATCTGTGTTATCGGAACCGTTTCCATTAAATAATTATGATGAAATTGAAATCGGCAAACACGGTTTGATACTAGAAGAAAAGGGAAGGCGCGGATTACTTTTACCACAGGTTCCGGTTGAACATAATATGAATAAAGAACAATACCTCGATGCTATTTGCCAGAAGTCGGGATTTCACTCAAGTTACTGGAGGGAAAAGAAGTTGAAGCTGAGTGGTTTTACTGCAAATGTATTCAGTGAAAAATCTTTAACCAAAGTTGAGTAAAAGATGAAAGGGATAAGAGAACCCGCCGTTGCCGGTATGTTTTATCCGGCTTCAGCATCAAAGCTTAGAGAAGAAGTTAATTTTTTATTGAACGAAGCTCACTTAGATAAGCAATTTAATAATGTAGCCGGAATTGTATCACCTCATGCGGGTTATATTTATTCGGGAAAAACAGCTGCTTATGGTTTTAATTCTACTGTTGGTAATGATTATGTTACGGTTATTATCATTTCTCCAAGTCACCGGGAATATTTTAGAGGAATTTCTATTTATGATGGTGCTGCTTATAGAACCCCTTTGGGTGATGTCCCGCTGAATAATGAAGTGATTGATAAAATAATTTCAGATAGTAATATAATTTTCAGAGGAATTCAGGGTCATCGTTCAGAGCATGCCATCGAAGTTCAAATACCGTTTCTACAGGCTCTGCTTAAAGATTTTTCCATTGTTCCAATTGTACTTGGAGATCAAAACAGAAATTTTGTTTATGAACTTGCAGATAGAATTGTACCGGTTTTTAACGAGAAGACGTTGATTGTTGCAAGCTCAGATCTCTCGCACTTTTATTCAAAAACAAAAGCAGATAGAATGGATTCGGTAGTAGAACAGAATATTGAAAACAACGATTATGAACAACTTCAAAGCGATCTCGAAACCGGAAGATGTGAAGCGTGCGGCGGCGGGGCTATTGTTGCTATGATGCGTGCTGCAAATTTAGCCGGCAGAAAAAAATCTAAAGTTATTGCCCGTTCCGATTCCGGTGATGTTTCCGGTGATTATGCTGAAGTTGTCGGTTACTTAAGTTCGGTGATGTATTCGTAATTGGTTAAGCTGCAATAGAGACTTTATTCCTCAATGGACACTCAAATCATTTTAATCAATAAAAATTTTTGTTGAGTATTGCCTTATATTAAGTTTTGTTATAGCTTGTAATCCCAATAAGACCTCTCCAAAATTTTCAACCAATAAAAGGGAAAAAATGACTGATTATAAATTCAGTGAGAACTTACTGAACGTAAGAATGTCTCCTATCGTAAGTATTAGCGAGGAAGTTAGAAAACTTGCACCGGAGTTTAAAGCTAAAACCGGAAAAGACTTTGTTTTGTTTCAGCGCGGCGAAATTGATTTTCCAACGCCGAAACATATTGTTGATGCGGCTAAAAATGCGCTCGATAAAGGATTAACAAAATATCCGAAGTCCGGCGGAGAAGATATATTTAAAGAAGCAATAATTAATAAGCTGCAATATTTTAATAACGCATACGGATTTGATAAGGATAACATTGTTTGCACTTACGGCGGACAGGAATCTTTAGAACTCTCTTTCAAACTGTTCGAAGGGAAAAAAGGAGTTGGGTTTGCACCATGCTGGAGCTGCGTTCTCGAAAATTTTGTTCCGTATTGCGGCACTGATTTTCATCAAGTACCGCTTGGTGAAGATTTCAGTATCGATTTTTATCAACTTGACAAAGCACTTGAAGGGGCATCATTTTTCTACCTTAATACTCCTCAAAATCCAACAGGTAAACTCTTTACTAAAGAAGAAGTAACAGAAATTGTTGAACTATGTGCAAAACATGGTGCGTTTTTAATTTCCGACGAAGCATACGAAGCTGTTGTCTTTGACGGAGAGAAACATTTCAGTCCTACTTCGTTAGAATATGAAAACATAATCAGCACATTTACATTATCCAAAACATTTTCTATGACGGGATGGCGGCTCGGTTATCTTGTAACACGAAACAAGCAGATTCCGAAACTTCTTAAACTCGGCAACTACACACAGACCGCCGGAGTAACTACATTTCTTCAATATGCAGCGGCGGAAGCATTGAATAACAAAGAAGAGAGTAAGAAAGCAATTAACGCAATGGTAACCGAATACGAAAAAAGAAGAGATCTTTTCTACGAAGGCTTAGCAAGTATAGATGGATTGGGTGTTACAAAACCGAAAGGAGGCTTCTACTTCTTTCCTGATTTTTCTAATTTCATACCGGAAAATATTTCCGGCGAAGAACGCAAACTCTACATTTATAAACTTCTGTTGAATGAAGGGGTTGCCTCGGTATATGGCTCCTGTTTCGGTAATTATTTTGATGATTACATCCGGTTCTCGTTTTCAACTACACCGGTTGAAAGTATTAAAGA
>JBBIHP010000188.1:0-3228 GCA_037446915.1 Ignavibacteria bacterium | reverse complement strand
AATAACGATAATAATTGCCAATACATACAGATTGACAGTAACAAATGCTTTTCTAAAATTTATTTTTTCAAGATAATGCGAAAGTATTTTCCTTGTATCCACAAGAAGCCAGATTCCTAAAAATATCATTGCAAGAAGAGAAAAAATGTTAGGTGATACATTTGATATGGGAATTAGCAATCCGCTGACTGCAAGGGCAGCTATCCATATAAATGTTATTCTGCTTAACTGACCATTAGAAAATTTTTTAGTTAAAGTAGGAAATCCGGCAGCAGAATAATCATTACCATAGATTAATAACAATAGCCAGAAATGAGGTATCTGCCATATAAAAAAGAAAAGTGCAACAGTTATTATATGAAGGTCCAAAGGGTTCCCTCCAGCAGCAGTCCAACCGATAACCGGTGGTATTGCACCTATAAGAGAACCGGGGACAACTGCCAAAACATTTTTCCTTTTTAAGGGTGTGTAAATCAAATTATACCAGACAAATGCAAGTAAACCTAATAACATTGATGTTATATTTGAAACAAAATAAATTATTCCAGAACCTGCCAAGAGCATAGCAAATGATATTATAAGTGCATTTTTTGAGCTTATCATTCCCGATGGAATAGGACGATTCTTAGTCCTTTCCATCAATGCATCATATTCTCTTTCCTGGTATTCATTAAGTGCGGAAGAACCGCTCGCAAGTATAAAAACACCAAAAGCTGCTGCAATCATTTCTAAATTTATCTTTCCAGAATATATTATGTATCCAACAGAAGTTGAGACAGCAACAAAGAAAGTAATTTTTACTTTGCAAAGCTCAACCATCAATTTTATATTTTTTTTCAAACTGTTCAATTTATTTTACCGCATCTGATGGATTTGATGTTTCTACTTTTTTATTAAGCCAGGTATAAAATTCCTCTTCAGGTAACACGACCACTTTTGTGTACATCATCGAATGATTTAATCCGCAATACTCGGCACATGCAATATCATAAGACCCTACTTTCTCAGCAGTAAATCCTAAATGAGTCGTTTTACCAAACATTACATCCTCCTTAATTCTGAATGATGGAATGTAGAGAGAATGAGTAACATCTGCAGATTGCATTTCCAGTTTTATTGGTTTACCCACCGGAACATACAATGTATCGAGTTTCTTTCCGTTCTCATAAGTAAATTCCCACGCCCACATTCTTGCTTTTGCCTGGATAACATAAGCATCTTCTGGAATATCCCTGTATTCTCTAAATCCTGTGTAACCGAAATAAAACATAGATAGAACAAGTAAAGTTGGAATGACTATCCAGATAATTTCGAGCCAGATATTACCATGAATATCTACCGGCTGGTGTCCTTTCTTTCTATGGTATTTGAAAACGAAATAAATCATTGTAGCGGTAATTCCCAGAAGTAGAATTACGGAAATCCCTACGATATAAAGCATTACAAAATCTACTGTTTCAACGTGCTGTGTTGGAACTGGCGACATTTACAAACCTCAACGATATAAAAAGTCAAAAAATGTTAATATGAATATTACAAGTAATGTAAACCCGCTTAGCAATAAAAATACTTTGAAAATTTTTTCATCGAACTTAATGTGCATAAAGATATTTATTACGAGTGCAGATTTAATTGCGGCAATAAACAAAGCTACTAATAAAGTATATCTGCCCAGACTAACACCTGCAATTGTAACTGTAATTGAAGTAAAAGCAAGTAAAGCAATCCAGACTAAAACATATGTACCGTAACCGATATGATGATTATTTTTTTCTTCGTGCATGAATTCCTCATTGAATTAAATAGAATAAGGGGAATAAAAAAATCCAGATTAAATCTACCAGGTGCCAGTACAATCCAGAATTTTCCAGCTTTATATAATTGTCGAAAGTAATCTTATCCTTAATTATCATTACAAGAATTATTGACAGAATTATAATTCCGATAAGTACGTGCAAACCATGAAGTCCCGTCATTACATAATATAAGCCGAAAAATAAAATTTGTCCGTTAGGTAAGCTCAATAATTCTTCGGAACCGGGATAAATTCCATGCGAAAACTTGGCCGACCATTCAAAATATTTGTTAACCATAAACATTAATGCAAATGCCAAAGTAAGAGAAAGCATTAATACTGATAAAAATTTATTCTTTTTCTGAATTGCTGCGATAGAAAGAGCAACCGTCAAGCTGCTTGTTAAAAGAATTATTGTATTGAGTGTTCCTATTCCAGTATTTAATTCCATTCCAGCCAGGTGAAATTGATCCGGATACTGGTAGCGGTAAACAGCATAAACCAGGAAAAGTCCGCCGAATAAAAGAAGTTCTGTAAACAGGAAAAGCCACATCCCCATTTTTGCGCCAACATCATCGCGATGAACATGATTTTGAGCTACCGCCGATTCATTGTGACTACTCATCTTTCATCTCCTTAAGCTGACTAAAATCGTATGGCTCGTGGGTAATGTTTGGAATCTCGTGAAAATTTTCCATTGTTGGCGGGGATTGAATATGCCATTCTAACGTTACTCCTCCCCAAGGATTTGATGTTGCCCTCTTGCCTTTTACTAAAGCATGAATAAGGTAACCTACGATAAAGAAAATTGTTAATGCCAGTATCCAGGAACCAATTGTAGAGATTAATTGAAGATTAGCAAACTGTGGTAAATAATCATAATATCTTCTTGGCATACCCATATAACCCATAATAAACTTAGGGAAGTAGAGCATTAAGAATCCAATAAAGAATCCAATAACACCTAAGGTTGCAAGTTTATCATTATACATTCTGCCAAACATTTTAGGGAACCAATAGTGAATAGCTGCAAAAAATATTGTTCCTGTTCCTCCGAACATTACAAAGTGAAAATGTGCAACAACAAAATATGTATCATGAACATGAATGTCGGTAGCCAGTGATCCGAGCACCAATCCTGTTAGCCCGCCTATTGAGAATAAAAATATAAATGACATAACCCATTGGAATGGCGGTTTGGGATCGATTGAACCTTTATACATTGTTGCAACCCAATTAAATATTTTTACACCGGATGGTAAGGCAACAATAAATGTTAAGAGCGAAAAAATCCATCGGGCAGTATCACTCATTCCACTTGTGAACATATGATGTGCCCATACAAGATATCCGACAAATGCAATTGCCAGCGAAGACATTGCAATTGCTTTATACCCGAAGATTGTTCTGCGCGCAAATGTTGGAATAATTTC
>JBBIHP010000187.1:0-3423 GCA_037446915.1 Ignavibacteria bacterium | reverse complement strand
ACTGATTAATTTATTATTCAGATTCTTAAAACTGATTGCCGGGTAAAACTCAATTAGCTTTTTACTCTTTACAACATAGATAAAAAGGAACTCATCATTAACCAGCGAGTAATTGAGGTTGCGTAACCTGCACCGTCTAAACCCATTGCGGAAAATCCAAGATTACCATAAATAAACATCCAGTTTAAAAACGCATTTAGAAAATTTGCAACAATAGCAATAACCATCGGTGGATTGGGAATTGATAGTCCTTCAAGAAATTGTCTATAACATGCAAATATTACAAATGGAATGATGGATGTTGAGAGAATCTGCATATATGAAGTTGCCAGTTTTGTAACATCTGCAGGTTGATTCAAAAATGGAATCATAAATCCTGTAAGATAAACCAGCACCATAAGTATTACAGCAAATAATGAATTAACGAACAATCCATGATTAAGTATAACACCACATTGAGCAAGATTTTTTTCACCTTTGGAAATTGCAATTAATGGAGAAAGGGCAAAGGTCATACCGAAACCAAGTACAAGAATCAAAAAGAAAAGTCCGTTTACAAGTGATGCCGCTGCAAGTGATGCCGTACCGACTTTACCAACCATAAGACTATCGACCACACCCATCATAATATGCCCGAGCTGGCCGAGTGAAATCGGGAGTGCGAGTTTGAAAGTTTCTTTAATATGTTGTGAATATGATTTCAAAAAAAATAAATATATTGGATTATCGAGTAGTAAAATTTACATTACTTCAAATGAAATTCATAACAGATGATTAGCAAAACACTAAAAATATTTTCTTTAATTCTCCTTGCTGCGATATGTGGCTTTACGCTTATCAGGATGAATCAAATAAATTTTATTCAGGACGACGCTTACATAACTCTGAGATATGTAGATAATTTCTTAAATGGTAATGGACTTGTATTTAACAACG
This sequence comes from Ignavibacteria bacterium, assembly GCA_037446915.1. Lineage (GTDB taxonomy): Bacteria > Bacteroidota > Ignavibacteria > Ignavibacteriales > Melioribacteraceae > DSXH01. The sequence continues at coordinate 2,487 of JBBIHP010000187.1, read as the reverse complement.
GGGAAAAAGTTGAAGGATATACAAATTTTCTTTGGGTTCTTTTACTATCGTTTGCAGGATTAACAGGTAAACTTTTTTCTTTTAACGTTGATATGTCGTTAATAACACAACTATTCTCGCAGTTATCTGCAATCGCAATTTTATTACTTTCTTATTTTTTCACTAAAAAGTTTTATACAACAAAATTTTTATTGGATAAGGATTCTGAGAAATCCATTTCACATTTGATTTCACTTACCCCTCCGTTAATTATTTCTTATTCCACACCGTTTTTATACTGGGGAATTAGTGGAATGGAATCGGCACTCTTTACGTTTTTAACGTGTCTGTCAGTTTACCGCTATCTATTTAAGAGCAACCAACCGGATATTGTATTTGTGGTCTCTTCCGTTTTGAATTCACTATTGAGGCCGGAAGGTGTATTGATTTTTCTTCTTATTGTATCACACAGTTTCCTCACAAATTATTTACCAGTTTTCAAGATTAAAGATGAACTACGCAATCCGGATGCAATTATTCTGAGAAAAGAAATTATTTTCTACCTGGTTCCTGTTTTATTATACATTGCTTTTAGATATTTCTACTACGGCTATTTCTTACCAAATACTTTTTATGCCAAGACAGGATTTAACCTTGAGCATTTTAATAGAGGTATTGAGTATGTGTTAACCGGAATTAAAAATAACTTTCTCTATGGTCTTCTATTTCTCATCCCGATAATAAACTTCCGGGAAAAAACTCTGCGCAAAGAGACTTATTTCTTTTATTACTTTGTAATTATTTATCTGATGTTTATCATTTTAATAGGTGGAGATGTTCTTCCTATTGACCGGTTTTTCTTACCCATCCTTCCGCTGGTAATTATTTTTTCAACAATAACAATTTATCACCTCACATTTTTAAAAATCTCTTCAATAAAAAAGTATTTAGTAATTGCATCGGTAGCAATAATATACACATGTGCAGTCATTTCAAGTTATTTAAATAATTATCCTGAGATGAAATTAAAACGTAGTTATGAAGTTGGTCTTGTAACAAAAATGAAAGTTTATGCCGATTGGATAAACAGAATTGGAAGTGAAGACAAATCGGGAGAGATAAAAACCGTAGCTCTTTCTACAATAGGTTCATTCTCTTATTATTCCGGTGCTGAGGTTATAGACATTGTCGGTTTAACTGATAAGTACATTGCCCATAATCCGGTGGAAGTACCTGGCATTGATGAAGAATTACCGGTTCTTTGGAAAGAGAGAAGGTATAATGCAGATTATGTGTTGCAAAGAAATCCCGATTACATAATATTCCCGGCCGGTGCAAAACCTACTGCATTTGCTGAGTGCGCTATTTTTGTTCAATACATGTTCTATAAAAATTATTACTGTCAACTTGTCTATTCCGAAGAATTGAAACAGTTATTACCTATTTATACAAAGCGAAATCAAACCTTAATTACTGAAAACTCTCAATGTGATGTGAAATTTCTTAAACCTTTTATAGAAGCAAATAATTTATTTCTGAGTTTGAATTACAACAAGAAGCCGGATCTGATTAAGAATATTCTTGATAAATGTGATGAAGCAGAATTAAAATGTCCTTTGCGCCTATCCGATATTGAAGCAGTAAGAGGTTCTTCTTTTTATCATACCGGTGATTTGATAAATGCTAAATCATCATTTGAAAATTCCATCAAACTCGATTCTCTAAATATGATTTCAAGATTCTACCTGATGAAGATTTACAACGAAGAGGGTGATGAATCAGCTATGATAACTCAGTATCAATTCCTTAAGCGATTTTCTCCTTATGCATTACCGGCTCATTATATCGGTAATTAATTTTATTGGTGTAATTCGGTAATCCAGAAATTATTATATTTGAACCAATCAAAAGAAAGGAATAATAAAGTGGGAAATTTCGGCGCAACAGAAATAATTCTAATAGTTCTTGTTCTCATCCTTTTATTTGGCGGTAAAAAAATTCCGGAACTTATGAAGGGTCTGGGTCAGGGTGTTAAACAATTTAAGAAAGGTCTTAAAGGAGAAGAAGACGAAGAGAATAATGATAAAAACTAACTGGAAGTAGAAATTATTCCTTTTCATAAATCTTGTTTGTAAGTAGATTTCAACTTCCTGAGGTAAAAATGCGATTTCAGTCTAAAATTTTTTTACTCTCTCTAATATTTTTTTGCTATCAGATTTTAATGATCGGTCAGGATTGGAAACCAGCCAAGGTTCCAATAATAACTAAATGGGGAGAATCACTAACTCCCGATACTGTATTACAGGAATACCCCCGCCCTCAACTGATAAGAAATGAATGGAAGAACCTGAATGGTATCTGGAATTTTGTAATTAGACCAAAACATTTAGGATTACCTGAACAATTCCCCGGCAGCATTCTTGTCCCATTTCCAATTGAATCCGCATTATCCGGAGTAGGCAAACCGGTTGGTAAGGAAAATATACTCTGGTACAAAACAAATTTTAA
>JBBIHP010000186.1:0-3458 GCA_037446915.1 Ignavibacteria bacterium | reverse complement strand
ATAAAGCACAAGTATTTAATGATTTTAAGCTAAATATGATTACCTATCCTCAACAAAATGATTCCACAATTACTCAAAAGGAATTAACAGAAAAATTTCCTGAATATAATTTGATACTTAATGCAATTAATAAATGCAAAGAATTAGTAAATGATGATAATTCAGTTAATCCTTATCTATTGGTTTCAGGTGATCTATCAGGTATTCAGGATACGGTATTTACGATTTCATCTAAGGGTGCTTTAAAGTCGCTTAGGGCGCGCTCATTCATGTTAGAATTATTATGTGAACACATCTGTTATGAAATAATAACCAATGTTTTAGGTGAATATAAAGAATATAGAAATCATGTAATCTTTACGGGTGGTGGAGGCTTCTGTTTATTACTTCCTAACAGCAGTCATACCAAAGAAATAATAGATGAAATAAAAATAGTTATAAATAATTGGGCTTTCGAAGAATTTGGCGGGAAGCTTTATGTGGCGATTGCTAGCGAAGAGTTGAATTATGATGAGGTTAAAATTGATAATGATAACTCATTATTTAAAGTGAAATGGAATAGTTTAAGCGATAAATTGGAAATTGAAAAGAAACGGAAATTTAACTGGAAACTAAGCGAAATATTTTCTGATGTTTATATAAAAGAACCAACTCTGCATAATAATAAACAAGAATGCCAAATATGCCACCGTGATGATATCGCAATTAATAATAATCAACTTAGAACCTTTTCAGGAGCTATTATTGAGGATTCTAAAAAGCTTGAATCTGCTGAAGATAATCCTGATGATCCAATTGTACACGAATTATGTTTCCAACTTCTAATTTTGGGCGATCGACTTACCAAAGCTAAATATATAAGTAGGATCAAAACCAAACCGAGAAAGGAAAACGACGGATATTTAACATTTCCTTCTATTAAAAATGAAGTAGTTTATTATGAGGTTGAGCTTGTTAAATCTGCAGAATGTGTTTGGGCAATAAATAATTTAGATACAAATGTACTTCCATTTTATTATGCTAACTATGTTACTAAATTTGAAAACCTGCCAGATGCGATTAAAGAAATTGAAAAGTCTGAAAATCCTAATATAGAAAATTACCATACGGCTTCTTTTAATGCATTGGCAAATTCTTCACGTGGTGCTTCGTTAATTTCTTGTCTGCGTATGGATGTAGATGATATGGGAAAAGTATTAACTGAGGATTTAGAATTATTTAATCTTGTTACGCTAGCAAATTTTTCAAAAATGATGAATCTTTTCTTTAAGGTTTATTTACCCCTGATATGTTCAGGCAATTTAGGATCTGTAGGTTCTGCAACAGATATTACTTCAAAAGATTATTCAAATGGCAGAAAGGTAAGTATAGTTTATTCTGGTGGCGACGACCTGTTTATTGTCGGTGCATGGGATGAAACAGCTGAACTTGCTTACGACATTCAAAAATGTTTCAAAGAATTCAGCGGACTTGGAATAAGTGCAGGTCTTACCTTGCACAAACCTAATTTCCCTCTATATCAAATGGCTAAACAAAGTGCAGAAGCATTGAATGAAAGTAAGAGTTTTAAAAAATATTTAGATTTTTTACCTTCAAAAAATAAATTTGCACTGTTTTATAAATACAGTAGAAAGGAAAGAAATGAAGCTTTATTGCATATAGCTAATACAAATATTAACAATGGTAAACATGATTATAGAGACAAGCTGAATTATTGTACTGCTTGGGATGATAACTTAACAATAGATATTGTTACCAAATTTCAAAAGATGTGTATTGAAGAGAATAATAGAATGAAATTACAAGGAATATCAAGAGCATTTTTCAGAAAACTATTCGGTGTTTTGGAAGTCTGGTGGACAAGAAACATAATGTATATACCAGATTTACTACGTTTATTTGATGAAAGAATTAATAGACTTAATAGAAATCATGATTTACAAACTAATCTTAGAGATTTGAGAGATAAGTTAGTAAAAATACCATTAACGATTAATTCTCATGAGGGAATTAAAACTTTATCCATCCCTCTCACCTGGGTTGAACTTTTGTTAAGAGATAAAGGAGAATAATATGAGTTTGGTTGAGGATTTTAAAAATCAATTAATAAGCAATGGAAATAAACTTTCCAATTTGAAAATGGAATACATAGTAGATCTCGCGAATAAATTTGTCCAACAACATCTTATCGAAAATGGCAAAGCTAAGGTTAAAAGCCATCAACTAAGGAGGTTTTTTAATGCTATAAAGAGTGTTAAAATAAAAGTTGAGAGAAATGAATCTATTTCTGAAAAAGAAAAAATCAAAATAATAATGTTAAGACCTCAATTGGAAAATGCACGTGCAAAGGAACCTAATTTAAAGGAGCTCTCAGAAATATGCAGTAAAATGATTATGAATATTCATGATAAGCATGATTTCATAACCTTTGCTAATTTCTTCGAATCAATCGTTGCATTTCATAAACCTTATGAAAAATAAAATTTGGAGATATAGACATGTCACTTGAAATAGGATTGTTCGGAAACTTTGTAATTACCGGTAAAATTAAAACAAAAGAAGGATTACATATTGGTGCGCCGAAAGAATCTGTCGAAATTGGAGGTATCGATTCCCCTGTAATCAAGCACCCCGTAACTGGAGCCCCTTATATTCCGGGCAGCTCATTAAAAGGCAAAATGAGAAGTATAATGGAAAAAGCTACATTGGCGGCGACCAAAGATTTTAGATATAATAGAAAAGAACAGCAAATCCAACAACATGTTTGCTATGATACAGATTTTTCTAATGACGATGAAACTGGTAGTGGAGCATTAAAGTGCCATGTATGTAGAGTTTATGGATCTGTTGGTAAAAAGTCTAATAAGGGAAAAACTGGGAAAAATTATCCAGCAAGAATTCTTGTAAGGGATAGTTATCTTTCACAAAAAGATGGAGATAATAAAGATTTAGTTGTTGATAATTTGTATGTGTTTGAAGCAAAAACCGAAACAGCTATAAATAGAATAACAGCTTCTGCAAACCCAAGAACTATAGAAAGGGTTCCTGAAGGAGCAATATTTTTATTTGAAATTATTTATAGAGTTTTCTGTAAGACAGATGGCCCCAATAAAATTGATAGCGCTGAATTAAAGTATGTAAAGCAAGATATCAAAAATATTTTCGAAGTTTTAGCATTAATCCAAAGAGACAGTTTAGGTGGTAATATTTCAAGAGGATCGGGAAAAGTTGAGTTTACATTGGATAAAGATAAATGCAAATATTACAAAATAGGCGGAGGTGATATACCTTTTCTACCTACCATTGCTAACGTTTTATGTACAGATCTAGAAGAGTTGAGACAGAGTGATTTTCAGAACCTTGATAAAATAATTAATCAAAGTTAAAGAAATGAAATATTTATTTGAATTAAATTTCAAGTCCTCAGTCCACATTGGATCAGATTATGCCGGTTACGG
>JBBIHP010000185.1:0-3467 GCA_037446915.1 Ignavibacteria bacterium | reverse complement strand
TAAAGAAATATTTTAATGCATGGATAAATGACTATTCAATTTTTAGAAAGACTTTTGGATCTGTGAGAGCAATTTTTTTGTGAGTTATTAGGGAATAAATAACTCCAAGTATTAAAGCAACAACTGCACCGATAATTTCCTCAATTGAATTATTAGAAATGCCAAGTGTTGCTAAAACACCGGCACCGACTTTAAGGATCCACTGAACCAGCTTAGCAACTAGAAAATTTTTAATTGTATTCCACATGGTAATTTCTCCTTCAAGTTTTATGTGATAAAATTTTGCTTTGAACCATTCTAAAGGATTTAGTGAAGTATCGGGAACAGGTTTATCAGGAATCTTTACTGGATTTGAAGCAGAGTATTTATACTTTTGCTCATTCATTATACAGGATAAATATTTCTAAAATAATTTTAATAGTTACTTCTTTTCTCCCGTCAAAAAGATGCCGGGTAAAATTGAAAGAAAAGAAGCCCCGATAAAAGAATCGGGGTAAACTCCAGATCAAGGCTGCAAAATTACTTTCTTCTTCTTTTCTCCCGTCAGAAAGATGCCGGGCAAGCTTGAAAGAAAAGAAGCCCCGCATAGAAACATTGCGGGGCAGGCGCCAGAAACATTACTGAAAAAGAATTGCTAAAACTTCACTTCGCTCAAATAAGAGAAAATAACTCCCCCGCAATTGATAGAAATTTTTTGTTAGCGGTGTCAAACAGATTTTCTTTTTTTACGCAAATCTCAAACATTTTATTGACGCCAGATTTTTAAGGTCATAAATAATTTTATAATAGATTTATTTCACCGGATTTAACTGTACCGGAATTATACTTGAGTTTGAACTTAAGCTTATTATTTGATTCATCAAGATAAAACGCGATTTCATTATTCATGAGTAATGAATCAGCCGGAGCAGAAGAAGAAAGTTTTTCTAAGATGTAATTTCCTTTTTGTTTTAATAAAGAATTGATTAAGGATATTGTAATACTGTCAGAATAATTTTTTACAACATGAGGCAAGGAAGAATTATCATTAAGCGAACAAACATTTGAGTGATAAAAAATAGAGCCGACGAAATTATTAGCAAGATATATTTGGGGTAAATTAGCATCAGGTAAACTGCCTTGAGAATAAGATGTATTAGAATCAGAAATATCAAAAGTAAATTTACAATTAATAGAAGAGCCGGATGTAAAAATTCCACGAATGCCGATTAATTCAAAACCTTTATTAGCAGGGGGAGAAAAAGAAGGATGCCAGCCCATGCCGATTGGTGCAATGGTAAGTCCGCTTTCGACACCAAAGGCAGAAATAGCACCGCGGAATTGACTTGATTGAGTAGATGCTTGACCTGAACCACCGATAATTTTAAGACTGCGGATTAAACCGGATTTAACGGACCAAAAAGAGAGTCCCATTGCAGAACAACCTTTAAGATCGAGCGTTAATCCTCCTTCAGAAGAAAATGATTTGCATGAGACGGCAAACATTTCAGAAGGCGGATCTGAGATATCAGATTGAACAACTAACCTATCGAAACAAACATAACCCGGCTGGCTCCAGGATTTGGAGAAGTTTCTTGAATCTATTGAATAATCGGCATCGCCGACTAAAACCAGCATATTGGAAGATTTAGAAATAATAATCACCTGATTATTATTACGTGCGGGATTAATAGAACCGACACGGCAATAATCACCATAAGGACCGGGGACATCATTAATAGCAGCAGCGCCACCCCATAGTAATCTAATAATTCCATTAGTATGATTGAACTGGGCAGCTTGATAGATTCCGGGATGGATATAAATTAAAGCATGAGCACCTTTAAGATCGTAAGGAATTTTATTCTCGACTGCAGATAAAGTTTTAAGCGGTGTTGCCCAGGAAAGACCATTGTTATTGTCATTACCTAATTCAGAATCGACAAAAACTCTGAATGAAAGCAAATTAGGGTTATCCCAGATAGGAGTAGAGATATCAAACGGAAACTGAAGAATGTTTTTAGGAACAATACTTTGTTTAGAAAGAAAGCTACCGATTTTACGCATTGAGATTCCTTACACTAAACTAAGAGTACTCTAATTAATTCATCAACACCCGAAGCAGCATCAAGAGCGTAACCATTAATAATTTCAGTAGAAGTAACTTGTTTAGCTTTTCCATTGCTGTGGGTAGTTATTGATGCACCCTGGGTAATAGCTGAATTAGAAAAGACAAGTGCAATTCCAAGGACCATTACAGGTGTATTTTCACCTAAATCAGAATCCGCATTAACAACACCAAGAGCTTTAACGTCGGATGCTGGTAATGCACCATTGAATCCGACGAAAAGATTTTTAGAAAGATTAGCTGTTGCAATTATTGATGTGATCAATATAGGTTGTTCGGTTTTCATTGATTGATCTCCTGATTATAGAATTTATAGACTTATTTTTTGCGTTTTCTTTTTGGGATTTCAACAGTGATAGGTTCAGAAATATTAGATTTGTCATCGACTTTACGATCTGACGGACAAAGGATCTTCGGGAATTTAGCAGCTTCGGAATCAGGTAAATCAATATTAGTTCCTTCGGGAAATAATTTACCGTTAAAAAAGAAATCTGAACTAGTGATTTTGTATAACATGATTTTACTCCTTCATTTCTAACTGTAAAAAGACCCGGTGAGAATTGTAATAGCAGGTTTGAAATCTGCTGGATATACAATTAAGAAAGTAATTCTTTTCTCTTTTGGCTTGATCCAAAAGAAGTCCTAATAAAAGAAATGGTGTAAACACGAGACCAAAACTTGAGAAAAATGAATTATTCTTCTTTTCTTTGAAGAAAAGAAGCAAAAGAACTTCGACTACAAATTCTTGACGGAATATTTCATTCGCACAATTTAGAAAATTTAACTCCTCCCCTGTTCTTTTATAATAAGGAAATGATTGATAACGGGGATCGTCAAACAGAAATTTTCTTTTTTCATTGTGCTCATTCATATTCTTATCCTTGCCTAACGACAGGCAGGCGTCAAGAATTTGAGGTCGTGATTTTACGAAAGCACTTATGCAAAAAGTCATAAATCTAAAAGGGAGATAAATTTTATTTTCATAGTGCTTATTCATATTGCCTAGTATTAGATATCATAAAGAAAATGAAAGAATTAATTTGTATCGTTGATTAAATAACCGGCTTCGGAACCGACAATTTTTGCTACGAAATTATCTGTATTACGGATTACCTCGATCTTTCCCCCTTCTGTGTATGTATCGATAAAAGGATTATTCTTTTTGCGGAGTGTGTAAGCGAAAGCAGGTTCAAAGTAATTTCTAGGAATATCAGAAGAGGCTTTAGAAACAAATGCAAGAATTACATTATCTTCCCAGATATCCTGAAATGTTCCGGAATCAGAAGCGAATACTGCATCACCTACAAAAAGAGAATCAAGATCCAAAAGCTGGCGGAGTAATTCTTTTGTTATAACTGCA
>JBBIHP010000184.1:0-3543 GCA_037446915.1 Ignavibacteria bacterium | reverse complement strand
TGTCCCTAAAGATAAAATTATATCTTGTGTCAATAATTTAGGTTGCTCTTCAGAATTAAAAGAAATAAAAGAAAGATATAAAATTGATGAATTTATTATTGCAATAAATAACATATCATACGATCGGCTTTTACAATTAATTGATCAATGTAATAATACCGGTGCAATTGTCCGTTTGCATTCTAATTTGTTCAATATTATTTCTCAAAAAACTTTTACCGAATCTTATTCAGACGTTCAGGTAATTGAAGTATCCCGGAGATTTAATACACGGGCAAATTTCATTTTTAAGAGAATTGCTGATCTAATTTTTACATCAATCGGTTTACTTATTTTGTCTCTTTTTCTAATTACCATTGCTCTTGTTATCAAAATTACATCTAAGGGACCTGTTATTTTCACACAGCAAAGAGTTGGAAAGAATGGAAAGGTTTTTAAATTCTATAAATTTAGAACAATGTTCGTAAATAATGGTGAAGATATCGAAAGAAAAGAGAAGATGTTAAATTTTATGAAGAATAATGATCATAATGTAAGTTCTGATACAAAAGTAGTGCGCGAAGAAAATATTACTAAAATTGGCAAAGTATTAAGAAAAACATCACTCGATGAATTACCTCAATTATTTAATGTATTAAAAGGGGATATGAGTCTTGTTGGCCCAAGACCCTGTCTTCTGTATGAATTTGAAAATTATGAACTGTGGCAAAAAAGAAGATTGAATGTCACTCCCGGTTGTACAGGTCTATGGCAGGTCGCCGGAAGAAGCTCTGTCTCGTTTAATGATTCTGTTGTTCTTGATCTCTACTATATAAATAATATGTCGCCTTGGCTCGACCTTCAACTTATAATTAAAACTATTCCTGTTATGGTCTTCGGCAAAGGCGGTAAATAATCTTTTTTTTCAAGGAGGATTAATATGAAAGTTGGAGTTATCGGACTCGGATACTGGGGACCAAATTTGGTTAGAAATTTTTTAGGAAATGAAAATGTTAAAGAAGTAATTGGATGCGATAACAAAGAATCACGGTTAAAATTTATTCGTTCACGTTTCCCCGAAGTTAAATTAACTAACTCTTTTGACGAACTTCTTAATAACAAATGCGATATTTATGCTGTCGCAACCCCTGTTGATTCGCACTTCTCAATTACTAAACAAATTCTTGAGAACGGGGGACATGTATGGGTTGAAAAACCATATACTTCCACCTCTAAACAAGCTGAAGAATTAAATGAACTTGCTGAGAAAAAAAATCTAAACGTCTTTGTCGATCATACTTTCGTTTATACGGGGGCTGTTCAGAAAATTAAGGAAATAGTGGATAGTGATGTATTAGGGGATTTAATTTATTTTGATTCCGTTCGGATAAATCTGGGTCTCTTCCAGCATGATGTAAATGTTATATGGGATCTGGCACCGCATGATTTATCTATAATGGATTTTGTCCTTTCTAATAAAAAAGTTGAAGCAGTTTGTGCTAATGGAATTGCAAATTTTTATGACCATGAGAATATTGCTCATATATCTGTCTATTTCGAAAATAATTGCTTCGCTCATTTCCATGTTAACTGGACCTCTCCTGTAAAAATTAGAAGAACTATCATAGGCGGTAAAAAGAAAATGCTTGTGTTTGATGATATGGAAAATTTTGAGAAAATAAAAATTTACGATAGCGGTATTGAAATTAAAAACAAAGAAAAAATTCATGAAGCTCTTGTTCAATATAGAATTGGCGATATGTATTCACCTAAGGTTAACCAGACAGAAGCACTTACCTTAGGTGTTAAAGAATTAATTGATTCAATTCAGCAAAATAGAAAACCATTAACAAATGGAAACGATGGATTAAAGGTAGTTAAAATACTTGAAGCTGCTGAAAAATCAATTAAATCTAAAGGTAAATTAATTAATATCTCTTAATATAAGCAGGTTTATATCATGGATAAAAAAAATATCAATAATGTAAAAATCGGTAAGGATGTAAAAATATTCGATTTTGTAAATCTTTATGGCTGCACAATTGATGATAATACTAAAATTGGTACTTTTGTAGAAATTCAGAAGAATGCAACTATTGGAAAAAATTGTAAAATATCTACACATACTTTTATTTGTGAAGGCGTCCATATCGAAGATAATGTGTTTGTTGGTCACAACGTTACTTTTATTAATGACAAATATCCGCGTTCTACAAATGAGGATGGCTCCATGCAGTCAGAAGCAGATTGGAAAGTTGTAGAGACTTATGTTAAAAAGGGAGCTTCAATTGGTTCTTCATCAACAATTCTTTGTGGCGTTACTATTGGTGAAAATGCCATTGTCGGAGCCGGTGCTGTCGTTACTAAAGATGTCCCGGCTAATTCAGTTGTAGCCGGTGTCCCTGCAAAATTAATCAGGAAATTAAAATAGTTGCTTAAAAGAACTTCTGCTTTCTTCATCCTTCTATTTTTCTTTACAGATATTTATTCTCAGAATCTCGAAGGATTATCTGGACTGTTTTATATCCCTTCTGCACAAATGAATCCAGATGGGCAGGTAACCATTGGAGCAAATTATCTGCCACGGGAGATAGTTTCTTTTGGCCAATTTAAATATTCTGCTTATTCACCATTTATTACTATTAATTACCTCCCATTTTTTGAGATAAGCATAAGAATAACTAGACTTATAAATTATGATGGTAGCAATCAGGCAATTGGGGATAGAACTGTTTCAACAAGAATAAGAATACTAAATGAAAATAATTATATTCCTTCGGTTGTTGTTGGTTTTCATGATATTCTTGGCGCTTTTGGTGGGGTATCAGCTATTCACAATAATGCTCTTTATATAGTTACTTCTAAAAACATTTATTTCAACTCATCGATTAATTATATTGGAATTCATATTGGGTACGGAACTGATAAAATAAAATCACAGAATCATAACTTTGTTGGTTTCTTTGGTGGTGTCTCTTTAAAATTATTTAATACTCTGGAATTAATGAATGAATATGACGGTAAACATTCCAACAGTGGTATTAGACTAAAATTATTCGGCAGTCTCTCAATACTTGGCGGTTTACTTCAGCACAAGCACTTCTCCGGCGGCGCAGCATTCAGCTTTCAGCTTTAGCTTCCTCAACCTCTAAGTATCTCACCTATACTCTATTCTGTTTCCGACTTTCCGTTTTCAAATAATTTCCATCATTCATTCAAGCATTCAAGCCTCCAATCAACCGTACCGATTTAACAATCCATCCCCAACCAAGATCTAAGCACTCAGAACCAAGAACTAAGAACCACACACAACCACCCAAGCAATTCCTCTCCGTCTTCAGTCCTCCGTCTTCCGATTTCCGCCTTCTGTCCTCTGCTTTCAGTTCTCTATTCAACTCTCCATCCCATTATTCCAATTTTCCTTAACTTCTCAACTCATCCTTCTCCGGCGGTGCATCGGTGGGTATTGTACTGTGAAGATAAGTAACTAGTGACGAGTGACGCGTAACATGTAACGAGTGATCAGTGCGTGTTCAATCTTTAGTATGTTAAACTGTTGAATTG
>JBBIHP010000183.1:0-3591 GCA_037446915.1 Ignavibacteria bacterium | reverse complement strand
TGTTATTGAAAAAACAAGAGATGTATTAAATCAGAACGGTATTCCTCTTAGTAAATCAAAAATATTGCTTTTAGGTATTTCTTATAAGAGAAATATTGACGACATGCGCGAATCACCGTCACTTAAATTGATCGAACTCTTCAGATCGAGAGGTTCACAAATTGATTACTATGATCCGTATATTCCTAAACTTCCTCCAACACGCAAGTACAATTTTGAAATGTCGTCTGTACAATTTAACAGTTCAACAATTTCCTCTTATGATCTTGTGCTTATCTCCACAGACCACGATTCGATCGATTACCAGCTAATAGCTGATAGCTCGAAGCTTATAGTAGATACACGGAATGTATTTGAAAGGAAGAATATTCGTAGCCAAAAAATATTTAAAGCGTAATCTGGATTGGTTTTTCGCATAGTAGGTGAAGTAAAAAGGCAAAAGTAAAAAGTCAAAAATGGAAGAAACAAAAAATAAATTATCTGAAAGATTATTTGAGTTTGTTATAAATGTATTAAAGTTATTAAGAAAAATAAAATTTACAGAATCAAACAGAGTTATTATTTATCAGCTTTCCAAATCATCGACTTCCTCAGGTGCCAACTATGAGGAGGCTCAGGCAGGATCTTCAAAAGCCGATTTCAATAACAAAGTTAATATTGCACTTAAAGAAATGAGAGAAACAAACTACTGGCTGAGAATAATTAAAGAATTACAATTAGTATCAGATGAAGAAACTGAATTATTAATTAATGAATCAGAAGAATTAAAGAAAATACTTGGGACAATAGTCCTTAAAACAAAATAATTATGTACAGTATTAAAACCACATTTTACTTTTTCCCTTTTCCTTTTTACTTGACCCAGCCATACACTAAGAACTATGAACCAAGTACCTTTAGCCCTGAGCTTTCCGAGCAAACCCTGAGCCTGTCGAAGGGGAGGAATAGCCGAAGGACATGCACCAATAACTAAGAACCAAGCACCAATAACTAAGAACCAAGCACCAATAACTAAGAACCCATGACCCCTAAACTCTATAGCGTATTAACAGGCGATATTATTAATTCCTCTTTACTATCAAAATCAGACAGGAAAAAACTTCCTGATGCATTAAACCTCTATTTCAACCATGTTCAAAAATACTTCAGGAATTCTGTCGTTGGTAAATTGGAACTCTTTAGCGGCGATAGATGGCAAATCCTCGTACCAGATCCGTCGGATTCACTCCGTATCGCGCTTGCAATTAAAATGCTCCTTAAATCCGGCTCAAAATTTAAATCTATCGATACAAGAATCTCTATTGCTGTAAATGAAATCGATTTTGTTAATAAAAATAATATCTCTAAAAGCGATGGGCCGGCTTTTAGAATCTCTGGAAGAAACCTCGATAATATGGAAGGTACTCTCTCTGTCTCTATTCCGAATCAGTTTAATGCAAATGGATTGAATTCTATTATCTCTCTCCTCGATTTTATTCTTTCAAAAAATACACCCAAACAATCTTTTGCACTTTTTGGCGCACTGTCTGGGCTAAATCAAACAGAAATTTCTAAATTGTGGAAACCACCTGTCCGCCAGCAGAGTATTAGTCTACACCTCCTTAATTCCGGGTGGAATTCTATTTCAATTGCACTCGAATATTTTGAAAACAAGCTTATGGACTTGTAATTGATAAATACAATATTAATCACTTGTAAAAACGGACGGAAAGAAATCTTTAAGTAATGAATGAATTCACTGAAATCCGGGTTTATTTTTTGCTCTCTCTATTTGCTTCGCACCTTGTTAGCGACTTCCTCCTTCAATCCGCTTCAATGGCTTTATTAAAACATAAACCGGCTCAGTTGCTTAAACATCTTGTTATTACTGCTCTAACCCTGTACATTATTACCGGCGCATTCAATCTATGGATGCTCCCAATTATCTTTTTTGTTGTTCATGGAATTATTGACCTTGTTAAAGTGAAATTCTTTAAAGATAATAAAGAGTTGATCCCGTTCGTGTTCGACCAGTCACTCCATTTAATAACTATCATTTTAGCCGCTCTTTTAATAGAGCTTTATTCTGAACAGTCCCTCAACAATATCTCTTGCTGGATTAGCCTGTTCGGGAATAATTATTTCTTCTTCTTGCTCTGGCTCTCTGCTCTTATTCTTGTAACCCGCTTCGGCTCACTGTTCGTAGATATTGCAGTTAGACCCCTTCTCGAACAAATCGAAACGGATAATTCGAAAAGGGGATTTGTTAACGGCGGTAAAATTATCGGAATGCTTGAAAGAACATTAATCCTACTCTTCATAATATCTGATAATTTCTCGGCTGTCGGCTTCCTGATCGCCGCTAAATCAATCTTCCGCTTCGGCGAACTCTCTAATCCCGATAATCGTAAGGAATCTGAGTATATTATTATCGGAACTATGATCAGCTTCCTCCTCGCTATTACCACAGGACTCGCATTTAACTGGGTCACTAAGTATGTATCAGGATAAAGTGTAATAAAGTAATGAGTGATCAGTAACAGAGTAATGGCGTAAGTAAAAAGGCAAAAGTAAAAAGTCAAAAATGGAAGAAACAAAAAATAAATTATCTGAAAGATTATTTGAGTTTGTTATAAATGTATTAAAGTTATTAAGAAAAATAAAATTTACAGAATCAAACAGAGTTATTATTTATCAGCTTTCCAAATCATCGACTTCCTCAGGTGCCAACTATGAGGAGGCTCAGGCAGGATCTTCAAAAGCCGATTTCAATAACAAAGTTAATATTGCACTTAAAGAAATGAGAGAAACAAACTACTGGCTGAGAATAATTAAAGAATTACAATTAGTATCAGATGAAGAAACTGAATTATTAATTAATGAATCAGAAGAATTGAAGAAAATACTCGGAACAATAGTCCTTAAAACAAAATAATAATGCAGAGTATTAAATCCACTTTTTACTTTTTCCCTTTTACTTTTTCCTTTTTCCCTTTTACTTTTTCCTTAATCCAGACAAGAACTAAGAACCATTAACATCCATGCAATCAAACAACCAAGTAGACATTTATTCGTTAAAAACCTAATGAAAAACACCTCTATACTATTGCTAAAGTTTAATGATAAATGAAAAAGGATAAATTATAAATTAACAGATATGGATGAAGGATTAGGAAAAAGATTATTTGAGTTTTCAGTGATTGTTATTAATTATTGTAGGAAATTACCTCGAACACCGGAGTATAAAATTATAGTTAATCAATTGATCAAAGCGGCAACTTCAGGTGGAGCAAACTACGAAGAATCACAGGGTGCTTCATCCAAACCTGATTTTTTTAATAAAATTAATATTTCATTAAAGGAAATTCGTGAAGCTAATTATTGGTTACGGATTATTAAAGAAATTAAAGATTGCGATTCTGATTTAGAGTCTTTAATGAGAGAATCCAGTGAATTAATGAAAATACTTGGCTCAATTAATTCTAAATCAACTAAACGTAATACCTAAAAGCTTTTTTCTCATTTATAATTTCTAATTTCTCATTTATAATTTCTAATTTCTCATTTATAATTTCTAATTTCTCATTTATAATTTCTAATTTCTCATTTATA
>JBBIHP010000182.1:0-3600 GCA_037446915.1 Ignavibacteria bacterium | reverse complement strand
ACTGTGCAAAATATTTAATATCTCTCCTCGTTCTAATATTGATGGTAAAGCAGAACGGATTGAATTCATACTGAAATAAATCGATTCCCGCGTTTCCCAGAGGGAAAAAATTTATAGGCTGTAAAAGAAATATATTAATAGCACACTGATCGAACTGATTAAGCAGACTAAAACAGATTTTTAAATCAGTTAAATCTGTGTGCTAATTAAAATGATGTGTAGTTAACTCTAATTTAAAACCGACCGGAATTCAAATTTAACCTTTGCATACTCTGCGGAAAACTCTGCGTTCTCCGCGTGGAAATCTTATAAGATTATCACGCAGAGGACGCAATGACTCGCAGAGATCGCAAAGGAATTGTTAATATTTATTCGCATAAAATGAATTTACTAAACTGTTTACAGGAATTTCCAACTGAATAGTATGCATATAGCTAAATATTCCAAATCCGCCATTAATTGTTCGATAATCAGGTTCTATAATGCTTATCGAAAAATCATTTTTATAATTCTGCTGCAGAGAAATATATGTTGCTAAGGAATTATCCAACACATGAAGCATGAAAACTGATTTTTCGAATTTATAGTTATTTTTATCTGAATCATTCTTAGTAATCATTTCAAATGTCTTTTTAATTGTTAAAGTATCATAAGTAACTTTTTTTGTAACAGCATCAATCTCTGGATATATCGGGATATCTTCCCCATTAACATTTGAATAATATAGTGGAATTTTCTTTTGATACTTAACCCACTTACCTGATTCATAGTGTGAATACTTAATTATAAACTCAGGTAGAAAATATTGTTTTATATAATCACGTTCACTTTTTACATTACACCAATCGAATAGTAGTGCCCCGTTTTTAAGGTATTCCGGGTTATCATTCAAGAAGTAATTCACGGAATATTTATCAGGCGGCACCGCAAATAAGGATTGTCTAAGTTTTCTGCCATTGGGAAGTGTAACCTCAATCTTTAAAATAGTCGGCTTAGATAACTTAAAATTGTTTAAATAGTAAAAATTCAGCGGAGAATTATACCTCGAGTTGTTAGTTCTTGCAATTGAACTATCCCTTAACTGATAAATTACTTTCTGACCTGAAGAACTGGAATCTGTAAGAATGATTTTAGCAAATTTAACAGAAGGATCAACTGTATTAGACATTGGATCGTAGTTATCAACATGATATACTCGGGAAAGCGTTGCAACCTGATACGAACTATCGCCCCTTATTATAAAATAAAAAGCATATCCATCTAAATCCATCCGGGGATCAAATTCAGCGTCACAAGAAAAAATTAAAGTGAGTAAAAATACTATGATTATCAATAAAATATATTTTTCATAATTCCACCTTTAAACTAAATGATGGTAAAAACGGTAATAAATTTACTCTTTCACCGGTGTCCCTCCGGAAATAAAAAATATTATTCCTGTTATAGACATTTAATAGACTAAGATCCATTTCCAGTTTTATGTTATCAAAATTAATTTTTTTTGATACACTAAAATCGAGACGATGATAATCCGGAAGTCTCCCTAAATTTCTTGAATTCAAAACCATAAATGGATAATATGAATCAAGTAGAAATGGCGTGTCGCTTAGAATTTCGATTACAAGTTTATCATAATAACCTGCTATTTGAGTAAAAGGAGTTCCCGATGCAAAATTCCAAACAAGACTTGTAATCCATCCGGCGCCCGGATTTGTTATTAAAGCTAAATTGATATTGTTTCTGGAATCAAACCTCGGGTGGTAAGTCATTCCTAAATCATTTCTAAATGAATTCATCCATGCGTATGAAGCAGAAAGGTTAAAAATCCAATACTGGTATTTTGTTATAAATTCTATACCATAAGCTTTACCGGTTCCGGACTTAAAATAGTCTGGATTGTTAAAAGTTCTGAATGTATTCAACATGGTTAGATTATGCATAATTTTATAATAACTTTCTAATTTAATAGAAAGGTTATTCAAAGGGTTATATTCTATCCCGGCGTTGTAGTGGATTGCGCTTGATGGTGTTAAATACCCCGGTGTAATAATCCATGGTTCAAAAACGGTTATAACTTCATTCTCATCCGAAATTGTTACGAGATCCTGCATAAAAATTCCCCAGGAACCTTTTAATGCCAATTCGGGATTAATTCTAAAAGTAAAACCAATTCTTGGTTCTGTGAAAAACGAGGGACCGCCGCCGGCTAATCTTGTTACATGAAACCTTGACCCGATATCAAAATCAAAAAGAGAAAATCATAGTAAATTATATTTTAGGTAAGCACTTAAACTCGATCCTTTAACATCCTGGTTGTCTTCAAAATCTAAATAGTTCCTAACGTTTAAGTTTGTTCTTATATCCGTGATTTTTATTCCTCCGATAATAATGTCTTCGCTATCAAAAATATAATTGAAATCCACACTCGCCGTAATATCATCAACTTTATTTTTAACTTTTTTGTTTCCACTATTATTAGGAATTATCTCGCCGGCAAATCCACTATATGATATGTTCAATTTGAAAAAAAACGGTGAATCGGTAATCTGGAAATAATTAAAAGAAATAAATTTATTATCCCATGTAAAATCTTCACGTTTCGGATTTTTGTAAAGTATTTTATCCCAGCTAAAGTAAGTGCTTAAAGAAAATTTAGCCCCCTGTATAAAATCATTATTGGCATAATTTATTTTAGCATAAAGGTCGAAAAAATCAACCGGAAGAGAATTATTATTTCTAAACTTTTTTAAGATTGCATCAGTATAATTTTTTCTTACGTTTATTACAAATGAGCCAAAGGGAATTGGTCCCTGTAACAAAAGTTTACCTGTTAATAAACTAATACCCGCTTTGGCGCTTAAGGAATTTTTATTTCCTTCAATTGAATTTATATTTATTACAGATGATAATCGGTTTGCATATTCAACAGGAAAGCCGCTTTTATAAAACTCAATTGAGTTAATTATGTCCGGATCAATAGCACTTAAAATTCCTACAGCATGGAATGGATTGTAAATGGTGGCATTATCGAGAAGAACCAGATTTTCATTACTTGAACTTCCTCTAGCAAAAAACCGTAATGAAACATCCCCGCCGGATTGAACACCGGGTAAATTTTGTAACGAACGGAAGAGATCTAATTCTACACCTTTCGGAAGATACTCAATATCCCGGATAGCAATTTTGTGAAGACCCAGATCCGATACATTTTCATTTATTATTCTTTTACTTACCGCTTCCACGGTATCTATCTGAATACTTGTAGGAGAGAGCTGGACTTTTATTTCAGAAATTTTTCCAGCTTCAATTTTAATATCCAGTTGTTCTGTTTTATAACCAAGATAAGTTATAAAGACATTCAGTTTTAAGGGCGGCAGTGAAGTAAAAATAAAGTAACCCTGGAAATCTGTTGTTGTTCCCCTATTAAGCTCTTTGATATAAACATTTGCATAGGGTAACGGCTGACTGTTAAGTGAGTCTGATACAAATCCGCGAAGAATTCCTTTTTCTTGCCCAATAGATACATTGGAATTAATGAACAAAACAATTAGCACAACAATACATTTTAATAAACTTGTCATAAAGACCTAGTTATAAAAC
>JBBIHP010000181.1:0-3656 GCA_037446915.1 Ignavibacteria bacterium | reverse complement strand
TGCGCCAGATAAATATTCTCTGCTTCTTTATACTGCGATAAATATTCCTTGTAATTACCCGATGTTTGTGCTCTCAAGTTTATATTAAGTAACAAAAACATTCCTGTTGTTAGACAAAATAGAGTCCTTTTCATTTTATACCTCCCATTAATTAAATGAAAAATTATCGGTGTTCTTTTCAATTGATTCGATTTTTTGATCAATCATAATCATCTGTCTCTCCCAATCGTTTTGATCAATCATATATATTTTATTTGATATCTTTTCGATTTCCGCTTTTATACTTCCGCCTTCCCATTCTAAAATTTCTTTACTAACAGATTTAACCGAGTTGGGTTTATCCGAAAGCAACGAGATTAGGACAGCTATAATTACAAGAGTGCTAGCAAAAACAATTTTACCTGCTGAAATAATCTTTTTCTTATTTCTTTCGAATAATCTTGCTATATAATTTTTTCTCTTCTTCCGTATCGCAACAGAAATCATTGCATCAAATTGTATATCGTCCACTTCAACTAAAAGATTTTCCGATGCGTTCAAAACCAGCTCTTCCGCCTGAGCGAGCCTTTCTTTACACGTATTACACTGCCTTAAATGCGATCGCCAGAATTCCATCTTCTCGTCAGCCAATGTTTTATCTATATAAAGCCACATCTCAATTTCGAATATTTCACAGATTACTTTACTGCTATTCTGCATTTACATACCTCAAGATTTTTCTAAGCTTTTTAACCGAATAGTGCATATGGGATAGAACCGTATTTAACGGCTCGCCGGTCAACTCTGC
The DNA here is from genome assembly GCA_037446915.1 of Ignavibacteria bacterium. GTDB lineage: Bacteria > Bacteroidota > Ignavibacteria > Ignavibacteriales > Melioribacteraceae > DSXH01. The sequence continues at coordinate 2,869 of JBBIHP010000181.1, read as the reverse complement.
GATTTCTTTAAATCTCATTTCGCCATGAACCCGTAGAAGAAATACTTCTTTTTGCTTAGGTGATAATTGATCAACTGCATTCGAGATGCTTTGCGAAGTCTCCTTACCTACTAAGTCCATATAAGGATTTACCGGACTGGAAAGAGTATCGGGTTCTGACGAGTTGTCAAAAATATTTCGTCTGTTATTTTTTCTTAAAGAGTCCATAGCCGTATTATGTGCAATAGAAAAGAGCCATGAAGAAAATCTATTTTGTTCCGAATAGTTTGAGAAACCGTCCCATACTTTAATTAATGTTTCCTGTAACATATCATCTGCCAAATTTTTATCTCTGCTAATCTTGAACAGATACGAGAATAATCGATTCTTATAAAGTTTTATCAATGGGCCGAACGCCGCAGATTCCCCCATTCTGCACCTATCAATCAGATTGTTCTCGTATAATAGATTCATAAAAATTATTTTTCTACAAGGGTTAACGAATTAAACAAAACATTTATTGTATTTGACGGAATAAAAAAAAGAATGGTTCGTATTCAGGTGCTTATAAAGCGCAGAAAATGAATATTGAAGAAATACGGTCTTTCTCAGTTAAAGAAGAATTAATCTTCCCCCGTAATTTCATTCTCTCTAAGAGCAGAAATTACATCCCGGGAACCCGCACCCAGACTTAATACTGTTCTCATCGCCTGCTCAACGGGGTAATTAATTTTAATTACATACTCTTTTTTGATATGATAAATATATCCTCCGGTTGGAGCCGGTGCAGATGGAATAAAAACGGTAATATATCCATTGTCGCTTTCGTCTGTAATAAAAGCGGTAATCAAAGTTTCGTTCTGGAATGGTCTTACAAGGGCAACGCCCTTAAAAATCATTTTCTCTCCGCCGAATAACTGAATTACAGTTTCCTTAATTATTCTGTAAATCGGAATTTTTTTTAAGAGGCGTTCTTCAAAAATTTCGAAAAAGAATTTACCCAGGCGTGTTTGAACCAATAGACCTACAAGGAAGAACAGAAGGAGCATTATAACAACCGCAATAGCCGCTGCAATAAGCTCGCTCATCCGTGCTGTTTGTATCAAAAGATTTATAATTGGACGAATATTTTCGAGCAAGAATTCATAAAACCAATTAAGAACCAGAATAAGAAGAATGATTGGAAGAACAACAAGAAAACCGCCGAAAAATGTTGTTCTAAGAAACGAATTCAGTTTTTTCATAACTCCGCCGGATATTTAATGACCCCGTTAAAGGATTAATAGAAATAATTTTTTCATTATCTTGCACAACAAAATTAATCAACAGAAATATAATACCGGAAATTATTTATATGAAGAAATTAATTTCGTTTTTTCTACTGGCTACATTTATAATTGCGAGTCCTTATGAACCGAACAATATTGATAAGCAAATAATTAATCATACTTTTAACGAAGAGTTTGATCGTGCAATTAAATTATCTCAGGAACAGATAAAAGCAAATACCGGATCGCCTAAATATTATTACTACTACATTAATACAAAAATACTGGAATATTACCAGAAGGTTGCCGAACTGGACCCCGACAAACGCGAAGCCGGGCGAAAAGCACTTAACAAGGAAATTATAAATTATTGCGAAAATGTTCTGAATAAATTCGATAAATCGAAACTTGATACAGAGAACAAATTTTATCTCGGTTCAATATATGCATACCTTGGAAGAATAAACGGAATTGACGGATCGTGGTGGAGTGCTTTTAGAAATGGACAGAAATCCAGAAATATTATGGAAGAAGTTCTTAAAGCCGATTCTCAATTTTATGACGCCTACCTTGTATTGGGAATGCTTTACTATTATGCTGACCGGCTAAGCGGTGTAACAGGATTTATTGCCGGTGTTCTTGGTATGTCCGGCGATAGAAACAAAGGACTTGAATACCTTCGTATTGCGTATGAGAAAGGGAAAATGACTTATGGCCAAACTACTCTTACTTTAATTGAGATCTATTCCAGTCTTGAAGACAATGATTACGAAGCAAAAAAATTTTATGAGGATTTCCTTAGCAAGTATCCCAAAAACAAGCGGACACTGAACGCTTATTGTCAGCGGCTAATTGGACTATATGAATTCAGCAAACTCTCTTCGTTAATCAATTCGGAATTGATTGAAGACTATACAAAAGCACGTTATTACGATGCAATGGGTAATTCGGAGCTGGCAATAAAATTTGCGGACTCATCACTTAAAAATGAAAAGTCTTTGTGGCGCGGTGCTGCGGGTAATGCTAAATATATTATTGTGTTTAACGGGTGGTTAGTCGGCAATACTTCCATGCAGAATAAATATGAACCGGAGCTTGATGAGAGATATAAAGATATTTTTGAAACAGTAAAAAATTTCGAGAAAGAGAGCCGGTGGCTTCACCAGTTTTCTGTTCAGGCGGCTATTGGCAAATCCATAACCGAGCTGGAAAATTTAGCCGCTAATAAACCCGATACGAGAAAAGCTCCCGAACTTGAATACCGCTTTAATTTACTGATGGGATTCCTCTATTTTAAGAACAGCATGCTAAATAAATCGGAAACATTTTACAGACGCTGTCTTAATTCCCCTAATGAACGGGATAAATATACCGCTTACAAATACCTCGTTGATATCTATCTTAAACAAAATACTGACAAGCCCAAAGTAAAAAAACTTTTGGATGAGATTGATGATTTTGATAACGACAGGTTAACATTCCGGGCTAAAGATTTAGAGAAGAAGTATAATTTATAAAATGCCGGGGGATGTAATTAGTAACATCCCCTTAATTATTTTATTTGTTTGAATGAAATGCTACTCTATTTCCTTCGCTATCAATAAACAACGCCATATAACCGA
>JBBIHP010000180.1:0-3726 GCA_037446915.1 Ignavibacteria bacterium | reverse complement strand
AAAGTACCGCCTCCAACTCCGGCAATTTGAGCAGGAGGATTAAATGCATATTCAAAGATCATCCCGAATGCTGGTATTACATCATGTAAATTGGTAACCAATACAACCAGCGATGCAAAAACATAAACTACAGCCATAAACGGGGAGAGGAATCCAGTAACATTTCCAATTCGTTTAATACCTCCAATTATTACAAGACCAATTAAACTAGATAGTAATAAACCGATTATTATTTGAGTGTAGGATACAGAAAAGTTTCCTATAATATTATGTTGAATAGTCCAGAAGCTTGTTGTACCAAGAATTTGTTTTGTCTCCGAGAACAACTGATCGGAAAGTGTAAATGCCTGAATTGCATTTCCGGTTGCAAAAGAACAAATAACAGCAAAACTTGCAAATAGAATTGCAAGCCATTTCCATTTTGCACCCAATCCTTTTTCAATTGTATACATTGGTCCACCTGCAGCAGAACCATCGGGTAAAATATCTCTATACTTATGAGCAAGTGAAACCTCTGCAAATTTTAATGCTGTGCCAAATAAACCTGTCATCCACATCCAGAAGAGTGCACCGGGTCCGCCATAATAAATTGCAGTTGCAACTCCGGCTATATTTCCAATTCCTACTGTTGCAGAGATTGCAGTAGCAAGTGCTTTAAAGTGACTTAAATCTCCGGCATCATTCGGATCGTCATAAGTTCCGGCGGTTACTTTTATTCCATGCCAGAAATATCTTATTTGTGGAAAGAGAAGTTTGAATGTAATAAAAACACCAGTGCCTAATAATAATAGAAGCATTAAAGGAATGGAACCTAATGGAATATCTTTACTTGGAAAGTTTTTTATACTTTCAATATTTCCGGGGAATGACCAGACAGTATTAAAAAATTCCTGTCCGCCGAAAATGAAGATTGCAAAGATAATCCCTAACGTAATTATTCCGGCTGTCGATTTTTTCATATTGCTCTACATTTAGTTTTGGGATTAAGTTATTTATAAAATTCCGATTGAACTTAGCAACACAATAATAATTAAGACCGGTGCAATAAATCTTAAAATTATTTTCCAAAAAATTATTAGCCAGGGGAAATTATCGAATAATTTTTCAGATCCCTCTTTTACAAGTAATTTAACTTTATCAAATCCCCACAACCATCCGACAAAAATTGCTATAAAGAATCCACCTATAGGAAGCATTAAATTAGAAGAGATAAATTCAGTAAGATCAAAAAATGTTTTTCCAATTATTGTAACATCGGCTAAAGCGTTAAATGAAAGAGCACTTGGTATTCCTAATATAGTAACTAAAGAACCAAAAACAATAACAGCATTTTTTCTTTTCCAGCCTTTTTCATCAACAAAATATGCAGTTACTACTTCTAACAACGAAACGGTTGACGTAAGTGCTGCAAGAGAAAGTGCAAAGAAGAAGAATACTGCAAAGTACCATCCGCCCGGCATCTTAGCGAATACTACCGGTAATGTTCTGAAAATTAAACTTGGGCCAACATCCGGATTCTGACCGGTTGCAAATACAACAGAGAAAATACAAATACCGGCAATTATTGCAACAGATGTATCAAGGAATGCAATCCACACAGATGAAACCGGAATATTGTCTTTTTTGGTTAAGTAACTACCATAAGTAAGCATCGCACCCATACCAAGACTCATTGAAAAAAATGCTTGTCCGAGTGCAGCAAGAATTACATCGGAATTTATTTTACTCCAATCCGGATTAAATAAATAATCCAGACCTTTATATGAACCATCGAGTGTTAATCCATATATCATTAGTCCAAGTAAAAGCACAAATAATAGGGGCATCATTATTTTACTTCCAAGTTCAATTCCTTTTTGAACACCGAAATAGACGATGCCCATCGTTAGAATCATAAATACTACAAGCAATAAAACATTCCAGACCGGATCGTGAGTTAATACAAAAAAATGTTCGGAAGCTTTTTCAGCAACATCATAATTCAGCAAACTTCCGTTAATTGCTTCAACTAAATACCCTATAGTCCAGCCGGCAACAACTGAATAGAAAGAAAGAATTACAAAACCGGCAACAACACCCATTCCACCAATTCCATGGTAGAATTTTGAAGTAGTTAATACCTTAAATGAGCCAACCGGATTTTTCTGAGCAGTTCTTCCAATTAATATTTCTGCAATAAGAACTGGAATACCAATTGCAAGGACACATAATATATAGACGAAAATAAAAGCAGCGCCACCATTTTGTCCGGCTAAGTAGGGGAATCGCCAAATATTTCCAAGACCAACTGCAGATCCAGCTGCTGCAAGTATAAATCCGATTTTACTTCCCCAATGTTCCCGAGGTGAATTCATAGAGTTGCATTTCCTGTAGAATGTTTGAAAAAAATTTGCGCTAATATTCAACATTAATTTTAGATTCGCAATAGAAAAATGAATTTCCAACCCTTTAATAATTTCTGTGTCCTGCCATAAATATTGATTGTCTACTTAGGTTACTCACAGATTACATCCCTATATATTATTCTTTTTGAATAAGGCTATTTACATATTTAGTTCTCTTCCAAGAAACTTAAAATATAGGTAACGGTTAATCATTAAATGTAATTGGCGAATTTATGGTTATGATGAAGAGTTGAATTTACTTTATACAAGAGTTTGATCTATCGCATACTTCAAAAAAAATAAATAATTAATAAAAATTTTTCTTGACAATAAGACAATTTGTCCTTAGCTTTGAACCAGTTACCAGCCAAAACAAAGAAGAAAGAACTATTATTACTTCGAAAAAAGGAGTAAAGAAAGTAGGGTAAACAAGGGGTTTTTCTTTTTCAAAAAATAAGTTCAACCAGCCGACAGCCGAAAAAATAAATTCAGCCGAGAGGGTAAATCAGCCGAATTTTTTATTTAAGTAAGTTTAAAACACATCAGAGAGGGTGCTTATGAAAAACAAACTTACTGTTTTTGCATTGCTTATTTTTCTTTTTGCAGGAATAAGCTATGCTCAAACATTTTATGTTAGTACCACAGGTGATAATGGAACTGGGGATGGATCATCGGGAAACCCATGGTTAACAATCCAGTTTGCCATCAATCATGCAAGTGTTACACCAGGTTCTACAATTGAAGTTGATTCAGGTCTTTATGCAGAAAATCTTACCATTAGTAAAGCGTTAACCTTAAAATCTGCATCTGGAGCTGCTACCACTTTTATTTCTCCTACCGGGGGAACTGCAGTTAGTATTACTTCCGGCAATGTCACAATTGATGGATTTACTATTTCCAATCCATTGGGTTTAATTGGAATTAATGCAAATAACCAAAGTGATATTACCATTCAAAATAATATTATTACCAGTATTGGTAGTAGTATAATGAATCCCGGTTCAAATGTATTTGGAATTATTATTTCTGGTACAGCAACACCAGTTGCAAATATTACAATCCAGAACAATACTATTTCCAGCATTTACGGTGGAAATATTTCTGGAAGAACCAGAAATGCAACAGGAATTGCAATAGGTTTTTCTACTGCATCTAGTACTGTTACAAATTTATTAATTGATAATAATACCATTTCCGATATCAAAGGATTGACTTCATCAAGAGGTGCTTATGGTATATTAATCAATTATGGATCCAGCGGTAGTGGTACTGTTGTTAGTCCTTCAATTACAAATAATACTATTACTGACCTCGATGCTTTTTGGTCCCATGGTCTTGGATT
>JBBIHP010000179.1:0-3734 GCA_037446915.1 Ignavibacteria bacterium | reverse complement strand
GAATCGCTTATATCTGAATTTGATAGATATAAATAAGAGCAAGTTTAGTTACTTAAAACCGGGCCACGAATTTCACTAATTAACACGAAAATGGCTTGGTGAAAATTCGTGCAATTAGTGGCGATAGATAGTTTTAGTTCTTTGCAATAGTCAACTTTGATAAATTAGTACAAAATCAATTCTCGGGATAAATGATGAGTGAATTCAATTTTAAAATTGACGAAGCTCCAACATTATGGAAACGTTGGAAATTAAATTCGGAAAGAAATCCGGATCGTGATGCAATTGTTCATTGGGTTGCGGGACAGGAACCATTCAGATGGACTTACAAAAACCTGATTCATTCGGCAAAGAAATTTTCTGTTAAGGTTAGAGAATTAGGTATAAAACCGGGCGAGGTTTGCGCAACAATTATTCGGCATAATCCAAAATTTTATCCACTATATCTAGGAATCTCCAGAGCGGCTGCATTACCGGCTGTTCTTGCATATCCAAATCCCCGGCTTCATCCCGATAAATTCAGACAGGGACTTGAAGGAATGGCACAGCGTTCAGGGCTCGATTACATCTTAACCGAACGTGAACTTGAACCAATAATAAAACCATTAATTGAAAAACCGGGCAGTACAATTAAAGCGGTCTATTTCCCACTTGAATGGGATTTAGACAGTGAAGTCGATTCAAAACTTGATAATGAGGTTGAAGAGATTGCCTCTCAAATAAAAGATACTGATCCAATGTTACTTCAACATTCATCCGGAACGACAGGATTGCAGAAACCGGTTGTTCTTTCCCACCGGGCAATATTAAACCATGTTAAAAATTTAGGCGGTGCTTTACAATTAACCGGTAAAGATAAAATAGTTAGCTGGTTACCATTGTATCACGATTTCGGATTGATAGCAGCTTACCAGATTCCTCTCGCTTATGGAATTACAACAATTCAAATTGATCCGTTCGAATGGGTTCTTGCACCGGTTCTGCTTCCGGAAGTAATTTCAAAAGAAAAAGCCACTGCAACATTTTCACCTAACTTTGCATATAATGTTCTTGCAGAGAAAATTGATGAAGAAGAATTGGAAGGGCTTAATCTATCGAGCTTACGCATTATGGTTAACGCTGCCGAACCGATACGTCACGATAGTCACGAGAAATTTATTGCCCGTTTTAAGAAGTACGGATTAAATCCCAATGCATTAGCCGGATTATATGGAATGGCAGAAGTTACTCTTGGTGCAACGCTTACAACTCCTGGAAAACCGATTCCCGAACTTAGCGTTGATAGAAACGAACTATCGCGCGGGTTTATGAAACCTGCAAATGACAAATCTGTTGTTAGAGTCTGTGTTTCATCCGGTCATCCAATTAACGAATGCGATTTAAAAGTTGTTGATGAAAAAAGGAATGAGATAGAAGACGGAATTGTTGGCGAGGTTGCGGTCACTTCTATTTCGATGTTTGATGGTTACAGAAATTATCCTGAAAAAACCGCCGAAGTTGTTTCAAACGGATGGTACTATAGCGGAGATTACGGATTCAGGTGGAAAGGTGAATATTACATTATCGGTAGAAAGAAGGATATAATTATTGTCGCCGGTAAAAATATTTATCCCGAAGACATTGAAGATGTTATGAATGGAGTAGAAGGACTTATACCCGGAAGAACAATAGCATTTGGCGAAGAGGATCTTAAAATGGGAACTGAATTTGTTGCTGTTGTTTCCGAGACAAATGCCCAGACCCATGAAGAAAAAAATAAAGTTAGAATGAATATTCTAAAAGCGGGAATGAGCATTGACATAATTATTCATAAAGTTTACCTTGTACCTCCAAGATGGCTTATTAAAAGTTCATCCGGTAAACCGAGCCGTAAAGCAAACAAAGAAAGATTAATTAGTGAACCCGATAACCAAGTCTGGAGCAGATAATGATTTCGCAAGAACTAAAGGCAGTAATTCTAAAGCAGCTTAACTTAGACGACTTTGATTTTAAAGATGAAACCATTGCACCGGAAGTACCGGGATGGGATTCTCTTAATCATATAAATATTATTCTTGCTGTTGAAGAAAAATTTAATGTAAAATTCAAAAGTTATGAGCTGTTGCGCCTTAAATGTGTTGGCGACTTGCAGAAAATGCTCGATTCTAAATTGAACAAATAATCTTAATCCTGTTTTGAATATAGACATCAATAAAATTCTGCAGATTCTTTCGTTCAATCCGGACGATCCGCTTATCTTTACAACCGGATTGTTTCTTATTCTATTTTTCTTTTTTCTCCTCATTCATAATTTTCTACTTAAAAAGTCATCTTTAAGAATCGGGTTTTTAATATTCTTCTCTTTTTACTTTTATTACAAATCAACCGGTTATTACGCTTCAATTCTTATAGTTTCTGCCGTTATCAATTTTTTCTTTGCTAAATGGATTGCATCAACTGAAAATTTTTCAATAAAGCGTCTTCACCTTTTCCTTGCAGTTTTAATAAACATCGGTATCCTCGCATATTTTAAGTACACCAATTTTATTTTGCAGACATTTAGCGATATTGCAAATAAAGATTTTAGTCCGCTCGATATATTTCTTCCGATCGGAATTTCATTCTATACATTTAAGTCGCTCAATTATGTGTTCGATATTTACTTCGACACATTAAAGCCAACCGGAAGTTTCCGCAATTTTTTATTATATGTTTCGTTCTTCCCAAACATACTTGCCGGACCTATCGACCGTGCTTCAGATTTTCTTCCGCAAATTGAAAAGGAACCTTTTATTTCCCGGGAAGATTTCGGGAAAGCAATATTCCTGATTTGTTTGGGTCTGTTAAAAAAAGTAGTTGTTGCAGATTACATAAGCATAAATTTTGTCGATCGTATTTTCGATTTCCCGTTGCGTTATACAGGTGTTGAAAACCTTCTTGCAGTTTACGGTTATGTCTTGCAAATCTATTGCGACTTCTCCGGATATTCCGATTTGGCAATCGGTATTGCGCTCTTATTCGGCTTCAAGTTGATGGAAAATTTCAACTACCCGTTTAAGGCAACAAGTATAGCAGATTTCTGGAGGCGCTGGCACATCTCATTATCAAAATGGCTGCTCGATTATCTCTTCAGACCGATTCAAATGAAATACAGAACTCTACGAACTTTTAGCAATGTAATTGCAGTATTCGTTACATTTTTAATCTGCGGAATCTGGCATGGTGCCGGATGGAATTTTATTCTTTGGGGTACAATGCACGGTTTTATGATGTCCTTTGCAATGTTAATACAAAAACCGCGTGTTAAAATTTTAACAGCACTAAAAATTTATAACACAAAATTTCACAAGTTCTTTCAAGTGTTTATTACATTCCATTTAGTCGCTTTCTCATTTATGGTTTTTAAGAACAGGGATTTTCAAACTGTGCTCGATATGCTCGACCAGATTGCAACATTCTTCCACGGTGAGGTTTTTATACAATTTGTTGAGCAGCTTCCTCTTATATTCGGTTTAATCGTTACCGGTTACCTTTTCCATTTCCTCCCATCCAGACTTGAAAAGGTTGGCATTAAATTTATCTCTTCGTTTCCATTGTTCGGCAAAGTTCTATTGCTCGTAATTGTAATATGGATTGCCGCACAATTTAAGTCAGCAGATATTCAGCCGTTTATTTATTTCCAATTTTAAATCACCCTTCTATTTTGAGACGCATCTTTAATGTGAAAACCCCCATTATGACCTGAAACAGAATTT
>JBBIHP010000178.1:0-3736 GCA_037446915.1 Ignavibacteria bacterium | reverse complement strand
CAGAAAGATATTTATTATAAAATACGCAAAGGTCTATTGAAGTTAAGAATTGAAAACGGGACTTATACGTTAATAAAATATTTAAGGGATGAGAAAGGTAAGAGATGGAGCAATTATCATCTATTAACATTAACTGGAGAAAATCCGGAAAATTATCTTAAAGATATTTTTAAGATTGATATTGTGGTTGAAAAGAAAAGAGAATTGTATATGTATAAGAACACACGTATTCACCTGGATAAGGTAAAAGGATTGGGAAATTTTTTAGAACTGGAATCGGTAGTAATTAATAATAAAAAAGAATCCGAAAAAGAATTTAATGAAGCTGTAAAATTTTTAGATCTTGATCTGACCAAACAAATAAAAACATCATACAAGATTCTTCTCAAGCAAAAATTAGCCGGATGATTCTTACAAAGACAAATATCGATAAAGTTGACCTGGAATTATTAATCGATGAAAAGATAAAATCCAGAAATGTAGAGCAGTTGTTAATGATTGTTCCTACAAACCGTAAGGCAAGAAGTGTTAAAAAAGAAATTATCTCTTTAATGCCTGATAGATCTGCGCAGGGAATAAATGTTGAAACATTAGGAACTATATCATCTAAAATTCTAAGTCAAACTCAACCTTTTCTTCAACTTAGCGAAGCGGCAGCAACTGTTTTTATTAAACAATGTGCTGCTGAACTTAAATTGAAATATTTCTCCCTTTATAAAAAAGAAATTCCGTTTGGAACGCTTGACCGGCTGAAAAATATTATTTCGGAATATAAAAGACATGGAATTACTCCTGAATATTTGAGAGATGAAGCTAAGCATCTCTCTAAAAGTGAAAAAATAAAATCTGAGGACATTGCCGATATTTATGAGCGATATCTAAAAAAGTGTCATGCCTTAAATGCATATGAGCTTGGGGATGTTTATCAAAAAGTTAATCAGCTTGGTGAAGAATCTGTCCAGAATAATTTTAAGAAATTGTATCCGTCGGTGGATTTAATAATAATCAATGGATTTGATGAATTTACAATTCCCGAGCAACAGATAATAAATAAGCTGTCGCAAGTAAAAAATTCCCGTCTATTCATAAACTTCGATTATAACAGGAATAACATTTATCTCTTCTCTCACCTCGATAAATGCTTCGATTCTTTAAGTGAAGCCGGTTTCAAGGTTATTACTGATAAGAGCGAAGAGAGATTGAACCAATTCAATAAAACTATCCGTCATTACCTTTTTAATTCCGGACGTAAAATTAAAAAACTGAATTACCGCGACCGTGTCTTTGTATTACCTTCATTTAACAGGGAAGATGAGGTTGAAAAAATATCGAAGGAAATTAAAAAACTTATTACTGATGATGGTGTAGAACCGCATAAAATATGTGTTGTATTTAACCTTATTAAAAACTACTCTTCAATTGTAAGAGATATTTTTGAAAAGAACGGATTACCGTTTAACCTTACTGACCGGATATCTCTCGAAAACTCAAATCCGGTAACAGCTGTAATTAATTTTTTAGAAATTGCTGAAAATGATTTCTATTACAAAAATATCTTCCGGGCTTTAACAGGTGGTTACATTGATATTGGAGAAGTAAATTTCTCAAATTTACTTAAAGTATCTGCGCAGCTTAAAATTGTTTCCGGAAAACAGAACTGGATTTCAAATCTTACTGAATCGATTAATAACCTGCCATCCAGTTCCGAAATTGATGACGAAGACAAGAACCTTAAAATTGTTTCTTATCAAAGCGCATTGGATGCAATTAATAAGATCGGATCATTGCTGAAGCCCTTCGAATCTAAGCTTACAATTCCAGATTTTCTTGATAATCTGTATGAGTTTATTTATAAATCCAATATTGCTTCAAAACTACTGCAAGTATCAATTAATACCGAAGAAAATACACGTGGGTTTGCCGCATTTATAGATACTTTTAATGAAGTGTTCGATTTACTTACTGAAGAACATGGTGCGGAAAAGAAATTCCATCTTCACTTTTTTATGGAACAACTCAGAACAGCTTGCAGCTGGGCTCGTTTTAATGTTAAGGAAAAATCGAACTACGGTGTGCAGGTAACTACTTTAGAGGAAATTCGCGGACTTAAATTTGACTATCTCTTCATAGGCGGATTATGCGATGGTGATCTTCCAACCCGATTTACTCCCGAGGTTTTTCATGCACCGTCATTTAGAAAAAAAGTTTTTGAACATCAAACGAACGAGAGAAATCTTTTTTATCAATCATTATTAACCTGGAACAAAAAATTATTCCTGAGTTATCCTGAAACCGAATCGGGCAGAGAAACTGTTACTTCCACATTTTTATCCGATCTCAAAGAACTTTTTGATCTTACTATAATTAATGACGATTTACACGATAACCTTGTTACTTCTAAAGAAGAATTAGAAGTGGATATCGGCAGATTTGGTATCGGATTGTTTGATAAACTTCCTAATCAATTTATCGGTCAGGTAAACATAACAGCTGATGAAATTCAAAGATCTATTAATATTGAAAAGTTGAGAGAGGAGAATCAGTTTTTAGAATCCCCATTTACCGGCTTTTTATTAGCCAATACGAATTATAATCTAAGTGAAATCGCTGTAGCGAAATTAAATTCCTATCCCAATAGACAATATTCAATTTCTCAACTGGAAACCTATGCTAAGTGTCCGTTTAGATTTTTTGTTGAGCGTATATTAAATGTTCAGCCGGTTGAGGAACCTACCGAGGATATCGAAGCCATAGAGATGGGAAATATTCTGCATAACATTTTATACAGTTTTTATACCGAGTTACGGAGACGTAATATTTTGTTAGACAAATCCGATGAAGCTTCTTTGAAATTGTATCGGGAGATTATTCGGGAGATTGCCGAACAAAAGATTTCTCAGAATGCATTCAAATCGCCCATAACCTTTTACGAGAAGGAAAAAATATTTGGAATTGGCGGTAAGAAAAGTGAATCGATTCTGAACCGCTTTATTGAATATGAAGCCGAAAATAACAAAGACTATTACCCGGATTATTTTGAAGTCAGGTTCGGATCACTACGGGATGAAAATTCGGATGCGCAATTAAGTAATGTCGAACCTGTTAAAATTGACGGAATAAAACTGAAAGGTAAAATTGACAGGATCGATATATCACGTGATAACTCCTCATTTAATATTGTTGACTATAAACTGAGCGGTAAAAAACCTTCCTTTAGAGAATTGAAGGAAGGTATTTCGCTTCAATTACCTGTTTATTTGTTCGCAGCTTCAGAACTCTTAAAGAAAAAATTCAATAAAATGTTTTCACCCGATCAAATGATTATATACTCTCTCAAATATTCGGTTGAAGATTTCGGTAAGAAACCGGTTTTAATACGTGATAAAGAAATTAAAACGGCAGAACAGTTGATTTCATCTGCACTTAATCATATCAAAAAATACATTGATCAAATTAGTCAGGGGAAGTTCGGACTTTCACCCCATGCAGACCGCGAGCAATTAGTCTGCAGATACTGCAGTTTTAGAGGAGTTTGCAGGATAGGGAGTTGAGCTACTTATTTTATTTTTTAACCAAAAACCCATTTGTTGAAGTTTTTAATCATTTTAGTATTATATTTTGAATAAGCCCATATTAAATTGATAAGGGCCGAAAAAAATATAAAATAATGTTCTTTATTTTAAAATTTAACTTGACAAACTCGTTTTTTTTTAGATTGATTTCAGAATTTTGAGGG
>JBBIHP010000177.1:0-3772 GCA_037446915.1 Ignavibacteria bacterium | reverse complement strand
GGGAAAATATCAATAGCATCAAAAAGAATATGAATGAAATTAATATTCGCATCCGGGTTACCGATTACAAAATGCTCTTTTAATTCCTTAAAACTCTTTTGTATATGGTCTGCATAATCTGTATAAAAATCTTTGAGACTTGTTTTCCTGAACTTATCGTAATCGACAATCATAGCATTAAAGAAGAAAGCGTCAACCACTTCAAAAAAAAGTTTTTCTTTACTTGTATAGTAATGATAAAATGCTCCTTTAGAGAGTCCGGTTTTATCTACAATTTCCTTTAATGTAACTGTCTTATAGTTTTTTTGAAGAAAGAGACTAAATGCAGTTTTTAATATAAATTCTTTAGTTTGATTCATATACCGACCGTTTGGTATGCTAAACTTAAATAATCAATTAACTATTTGCAATGCTAAAAATAGATTTTTTTAATGAAGTTTATTTAGTATTGGCTAAATGTAGAAAGGTTAATAATTCCCCTTCTTTATTTTTATCAGTCCCCCACCTAATGTGGTTGTGTAAACATCTCCGGAATTATCAACTACTACAGATGTGCAATGATAATTTCCATAAAAACTATAATCCTGTGTGTTAAATATTTTGGCCTGATTTGCAGAGTTTATTTTTACCAAACCTGTTTTACCTGAAATCCAGAGATTGTTCGATTGATCAATATAGAACGATGATGCTTCGACTGAGAATTGAAGGGGCAATGTATAAATTGTAAAGTCACCGGTTACATTTGTAATGTATGCACTCCGGGTGCCTTCAAAAGTATCACCTAATATATAGGCCCAGAGAACATTATTATATTCAATAAGATCAATTACATTATTAGCGATTTTACCATAAAGTAAATCGTACGCTATATTGTAGTTGGTCCAAATATTATTGTTTTTAATAAATATTCCGCTGCGCGAAGTTCCAATGGCAATACTTCCATTCTTTAATATAGTAAGCGCCTGTATATTATTATCAATCAAAGGTGAATTTAATTTGTTGTAAACCTGGAAATTAACTCCATCATATTTTACCAGTCCATCAAAAGTACCTATCCAGATATTTCCATCCTTATCCTCCTCCAGAGCATTAACGACGTAGGAAGGCAAATTACCCGACAGGGTTGACCAGTTATTACCGTCTATTACAGCAAGTCCGCTTGAATAAGCAATCCATAGTCGATCTCTTCTGTCAATTAACAAGTCGGTAATTCGTGCGTCACCTAAAAATCCATTATCATAATTTGTAAAGTTCTTACCGTCGTATTTAAATAAACCTTTATTGAATGTCCCGATCCATTTGTTATTATTCTTGTCCAGAATAATCTTTGTTAAAGAATTTGAAGTAATTTTTGAATTAGTAGTTCTGTAATTTACGCTTCTGGTAGTATCCTCTAATTGTTTGTATATCTCCAGATACTGTCCGCCTTTAATTAAAAATTCTACGCTATCATCTCTGCACAAATTTTTTCTAAATTTTAGAGTATAATAACCCGGCATCAAACCATTAATTTGTTTGGATGTAGTAAATCCTGTATTAACATTATTCAAGAAAATTGTTGCACCGGATGGAAGGGACATACAATAAATTTTCCCATAGAAGTTTGGATTGGTTAATAAATTGATATCTACTTTGGTTAACACTTTCTCCGTCAGACTCACAGTAAAAACTGTATCATGCAGGTAGAGATCATTTTTAAGAGTAATTTTGTGTGCTCCGCTCTTAAGCCATTTAACGGTATCAGGTGTCACCACTCCCATGTATTTATCATTGACATAAATCTTGAATCCCGGCGGATTACTTGATACAAATAGCTTTTCCGATTCAATCGGCGGGATTTCAGTAACTCCTGTAAAAACTTCTTTATCGCATGATACTAACACTGACAAAGAAATTACTATTAGTAATATCTGTAACATGTTTCTCATTATTAATACCTGTCAATCAAACGGATAGTCGGCATAACCTAATCCGGGTTTATAACCGAATGATTTAATATATGAAGGTGTAAAAGGAACCAGATAAGTATTCCGTAAATAGATTCCGAATACACCGAATCCATTCTCTATATTTGTAAAATCTGTTTCATCAAGTTTTACAGAAAAATTATCCAGACTTCTTGCTGTCGAATTGAAATAAGCACTAAGATTTTTATCGAGTGCAATTACTTCTAAATATGCAGCCATAATTTCATAATTGCTTTTATCGGCGTCGCCCTCGGAAATTAATTTCATAGTTTCAGTTACTGCATCCATTCCAACTGAAAGAAAATTATTGTTTGTTGCAGTTGGATAAATCGCCACAAGATTATTGTCATATTTTTCATACCTTAGAGGTATTTCCTTGGTCATAAATTTATCTACACCATTTACTTTTTTTAGATAATAAATTGAAAGACGCGTAACATAAGTTTGATTTATTATCCCGGCATTCCATGCAAAATAGACCGATTCATTATTCTTATATGGAATATTTTTATCCACCTGAGAAAATTGAACCGGAGGCGGCGGGGTTGTAGTCGATTTTAATTTTTGCCCATTTTCAAGACGTGCTTCAATTGATAGACTTTTTCCACTATTAAGTACAAATTTGTTTGTATAGTAAAGACGGTAAGGATACTTGTAATTAGAAGTTGATGGTCTTGTTACTACAGTATCTTTCATAGTAACAAGCGAGTCACCATTCCAGATCCGGATAACAGCATTTCTTAAAGCCGGATCAATCGTACTTGAATAAGGATCATTATTCGTAACAAGATATGTTCTGGATAAAGTTGCGGTTTGAAAAGTAGTATCACCCCTGATAATACAATTTAAAACATATCCGTCTTTCAGTTCTCCGTAAGGATCGAAATTCTCCGAACAGGAAATTGCAATAACAATAAATATGGTGAATATAATTTTTTTCATATTTCTAATTTTACTGTTAACGTAGGTAAAATCGGCAGCATGTTTACCCTTTCTCCGCTGTCTCTTTTGAAATAGAATATATTTTTTCTATTGTAAAGATTAATTATGCTGAAATCAATTGTGAAGTTATAATCGTTGATATTTATTTTTTTCGAAAGATTAAAATCGAGCCGGTGATATTGCGGCAGTCTTCCAAGGTTTTGAACACCAAGTACTGAGTATGGACGTCGTGAATCATTTTCATACCAGTTGCCAAAGAAGTTTTCGAAATAATATTTATCGTAGTAACCTACTATCTGAGTAAACGGCAATCCTGAATTATAAATCCATGCAGAATTGAATGACCATTCGTTACCAAAATCAATTTCTAAAACAAGATTTAAACTGTGCCTGATATCGTACTTTGGATAATATCGTTTGTTATTGAATTCACGATATGAATGTGCAAATGAATATGATGTTGTAAACCTGAAGGCTCCAAGTGAAATTCTTGAAAAGAATTCTGCTCCGTATGATTCATTACTTGTTGGAATAAAATCGGGTTGATTTGAAAATGTTTTATCCTGGTTTATTATAGGAACGTCATTTGTTTTTTTGTAATAAGTTTCAAGATCAACTGTAAAGTTCTCGGCAAAATCGAATTTAATTCCACCGATATAATGTGTCGATTTCGAAGGGAGAAGATAATCGGGAATAATTAACCAGGGTTCAAAAATATTTATAACTTCATTTTCGTTTGTAATAGTTGTCAGTTCCTGCTTATAAATTCCCCATGCACCTTTTATTGAAATAATTGAATTAATACGGAAAGTAAGATTTAAACGCGGTTCCATATTAAATGCATTTGGATTTCTCGATAGGTT
>JBBIHP010000176.1:0-3782 GCA_037446915.1 Ignavibacteria bacterium | reverse complement strand
CGAGCCAGGAAGTAAAATGTTTGACGGTTGGCCACTCAAAGCGACTGCTTTAAAGCTTGCAGCATTTGAAAAGTTATTGGCATTGGTTGTAAATGTAAATTGCTCTTTAAGTGTAGTTTAATAAACAATATAGTTAAAAATTATTGGCGTTGGCTTTATAAAATTGTATTGTAGTTCTTGGCAGCGCTTTATTTGCCACGTCGTTATATTGCTAAAGAAGTGTCTTATAATTTCTTGCGCCGTGAAGAATTCGGTGAATGAATATTGTTCTGTTATCTATTGTGTAAAAGATGAGATAGTTTTCAATTATGAGGTATCTATAACCAAGTAGTTTAAGATCGGAATCACTTGGAGATTTACCTAATAAAGGATTATCAGAAAGTAATTCTAAGTTCTTTTCAATTTTGTCAGTTAGGTTTGAAGCGGCTTTGACATTTTCGGCAGCAATGAATGAGATTATTTCAGTGAAATCTTCCTCGGCTATACTTAGAAGTCGAACGCTAAAATTACTTTTGCTCATTTATCATTGACCGGATTTTAGTCATCACTTGTTTTAGACTAATGCCTTTGTCGCCAGATGATTTTTGTTTTTGGGCAACTGATAGTTTAGAAAGCAAATCAAGTTTGAGTTGCATTTTTGAATAATGATTCATTGACATCACAACTAAATCACCTTCACCATTTTTAGTAATATAGATTGGTTCATTAGAATCGTTTGCGAGTTTTGAAATCTCATTTGATTTGTTTCTTAAATCTGATATAGGTTTTATTATTGGCATAAGTCATACTCTTTATTTTAGCTGTGTCAATATTATGACATAATTTTGATAAATGCAAAGACGCAATATAACCAGCAACTCAAAACCGACTGCTGTAGCCGGTCGTAACATTTGCAGTTTAGTTTAGTAGTGAAAGGAGTTTGAAGAAGTAAATAATTAATCCGCAAGAGAGCGGTGGAAAGGCATAAACAGTTTTGAATTGATGCCTACAGCATTAAATAAAAAATTGATTTTGCAAACCTTAGGGCAGTGCTTAAATTGTATCAACCTTTTGGAATAATAAATGAAAGCAAATTATAGATTGAAAAACCGGCTTTCTTCAAATAAGTAGATTAATGCATTGTTACTTATAGATTAATATACAATTATATATTTCAGCCCGGTTATATTATTCTGAAAACTAAAAATGGAGGAAGCGATATGAACATTCTAAAATTATTTTCAACTGCTGTAGTAATACTTGTATTAATGGGTTGTGATGAAAAAGTTACTGAGACGAATAGCGAGAAAATAAAATTCCTTACTGATGGTATATGGGAAATTTCGGGTGATACCGAAGTTGGTCAGGTTGGTGCTCAGATAAAATACTACACAGACGGTAGAGCACAGGAAAGAGAAAACGCAAATTCAAATTGGTTGCCAGATTATCTTCCATGGTCTATTAGTGCCGATGGCGAGGAGCTTACAATGAACGGAACAAACGGTCCGGGTACATTTGATAAAATAAAAATATTAGAATTAACAAATAGTGTTTTCCGAGGAAGAATAATTAGCAGTTCCAGCAGCAACGCAATAAATAAAATTATTAAAATGTTCAAGACACAACTATAATTCTAAGATTTTTTTTCTTATTGAAAAGAATTGAACTTTATCCAAATTATTAGAATACATTTTCTACATTTAATAAAGGATTCTAAAATGAAAATTATTCAGTCGCTACTTTTATACCTTGGTCTCGCAGCTTTTATTCTATCTCTTTTTTTTGTTGGAAGTGATACTGGGGATTCATTGTGGAAAGCGGGAATGGCGATCTTAATGATCGATATTACTGTAATTATGCTGTATAAACAACGGATAAACACTCCTTAGCAACAAGTAAAATAAGCTTTAATAAGAGATTAACAATTACTGATATCCATACCTTTCTATAAACCTGGGTATTTGGAACGGAGTATTTACTTTTACAGTAATTTTAATTCCATCGGTAAAAAGAAAGGATAGTATGAAAATGCAAGTAGAAGTAAATATAAATTCTGATATAGACAAAGTCTGGAAAGCATGGATAACTCCCGAGACATTAACAAGTGGAATGCTGCATCGGAAGATTGGCACAATTCAAAGAGCCGTATCGAATTAAAACCGGGCGGAACATTCTCATTTAGAATGGAATCAAAGGACGGAAGTATGGGTTTCGATTTTGAAGGAACTTTCACCCAAGTCGCAGATAAAAATCTGATCGAATATGTAATGGCGGACGGAAGAGAGGTTGTGGTTGAGTTCATCCGGCTCGATAACTCTGTAAAAGTAATTGAAACATTTGATGCAGAAACTATTAATGATCCTGAGCTGCAGCGCCACGGCTGGCAGTGTATTCTGAATAATTTTAAGAGACATGTTGAATCAATTTACGGAGGAATTACAGAATGATCGTTTTTATAAAGTCGCTTCATACATTTATCTGGATTATAATGACCCTCGCAACATTTTATATCGGTTATTCGGTAATCAATGTGCAATTTGATCCGTTATTCTATATCTCATTATTTCTGATTGTGGGTGAAACACTAGTTATACTTATAAATTCCTGGCGGTGCCCATTAACAAATATCGCTAAGAAATATGCACCGGAGGATTCTCCAAACTTTGATATCTATCTTCCCTACACTATAGCAAAGTATAACAAGGAAATTTTTAGTGTTATTCTTACGGTAATTCTACTAATATACATTTATAATTCACTAATGTGATCCCCAAGTTTATTATTTCTAATTGATGTGTAAATGATGAGTGATTAATTAGTTATTGTAACTTTCCCAGATTTCTTCAATTACATTCTCGAAAGAATTATGGATATTATGGAAATGTTTAATACTCTAAAAATATTTAGTTTTACAAAAAGTAGAATAATTTTTTGAATTATTGACGAAAGTGATAGCAAGCCGAATTTTGTCCTTATTGCAACAAGTCTCGATGGTTACATTGCTAAAACAGACGGAAGTCTGGATTGGCTAGTTAAAATTCCGAATCCGGACGGTTCGGATTTCGGGTATAATGATTTTATTAGGAATATTGATGCAAAATTAATTGGAAGAATCACTTTCGAAAAAGTTCTTACTTTCAGTAGCTGGCCATATAATAAACCGGTTTTTGTTATCAGCAATTCAATTAAGCAAATCGATAAAGAACAAAAAGCAACGTAGAAATTGTTAGCGGAGAACTCAAATCTATTATATTGAAATTAAATGATCGTGGAATAAAGAACATTTACATAGACGGCGGCAGGACAATTACCAACTTTCTTAAAGAGGATTTGATAGACGAACTGATCATTACCAGAATACCGGTTTTATTAGGCGATGGGATTCCCCTCTTTAATAAATCGGATATTGATTTGAAATTCGAACACATTTAAACAGAAGTCTATAATAATGCACTAGTGCAAAGTCATTACAAAAGAATCATGGAGTAATCGTAAAATCATCTGTTAATTCCAAAAAAAAATGTAAAATAATGGCACACAGATCAATCAGATGGAACTGATTAATACTGATCAGTTCAAATCTGTTTAATCAGTTTGATCTGTGTGCTATTTGTTCTAATAAAGATTATATTGAGAGCAACAAAGTTGAAGGGGATAAAATGAAAAGATACTTCATACTTCTTGTTGCAGCTTTGCATTTATCTTGCCAGGTAACACCGGAAGAACATTTAAGCAGAGCCAAATTCTTGATGGAGAAGAAAGAATACAAACTTGCCATCAATGAACTTAACGATGCAATTTCT
>JBBIHP010000175.1:0-3793 GCA_037446915.1 Ignavibacteria bacterium | reverse complement strand
AAACTCATCTTCATTTAATTTATTATGGATTTTATTCCCAAGGTAGAACGCAATTAAAATTACCGGTAGTGCATAAATATAGGTTTTCAATACAAATCCCGTCCACAGACCGGATGCACCATGACTCAATGTTATTATTAGTCCGGTCGGGAAAAATATTCCTTGCAATGTAGCTCTAAAATTTTGAGCGGGCCAACGTCGTAACACTCCATAAATAACCGTCGGGGGTCCATTGGTATTATATGCTCCGCCAAGAATTCCCGCAAAAAAACCAAAAAGAAGCGAATAATTCTCGTTTTTAAGATATGGCAAATTTTTTACAAACAGATAATAAATTCCAAACAGAACAAGTAGTATTCCCAGTGTTAGTTTTATTATCTCTTCCGAAGTGTTCTTCAAATAATAAAGACCGATTGGTAAACCAAGTGCTGTTGATAAAATGAATTGCCATGTATCTTTAATACTAATTTTACGCCACGAAGTAAAAAGTAACAACAAGGCTAATGTGGATGCAGTTAATGCCATAATGGGTGTTGCCGATTTGATATCAATAAAAAATGCAAGCAGGGGCATACCAACAACTGCTTCGCCAAATCCTATAGCCGACCTGATAAATGAACCGATGAAAATAATTAGTAGGATTATTAGAATAGTAGTTGATGTGATCATCAGAAAGTAGTATGTTTTTATTGAATGATATCAGTTGTAAACAATAATTACAAAAGCATTCCCCTATTTTACAGAGGGGAATTTGATTTAATTATCTCTTAGGACCGATCATTTTTTCCGGTCGAACAACTTCATCAAATTTCTCTGGAGTTAAAAGACCAAGTTCTACAGCAGCTTCTTTAAGTGTCTTATTCTCCTTATGGGCTTTCTTTGCAACTTTAGCAGCATTATCATAACCGATAACCGGGTTTAAAGATGTAACAAGCATTAAAGAATTTTCAAGATGCTTTTTTATGTTCGGCTCAACCGCTGTAATTCCCACAACACAGTTATCAGCAAAACTTTCGCATGAATCGGCAAGTAATTTAATTGATTGAAGAATATTAAATGCAATAACCGGCATAAAGACATTCAGTTCAAAGTTACCGCTGGCACCGGCAAAATTAATTGTTACATCATTACCGAATACCTGTGCACAAACCATTGTCATTGCTTCGGATTGAGTAGGATTAACCTTACCCGGCATTATTGAGCTTCCGGGTTCATTTTCCGGTAATGCTATCTCACCAATTCCGCACCGTGGTCCGGAACCGAGCCACCGGATATCGTTCGATATTTTTAAAAGTGATGCAGCAATCGTTTTCAATACTCCGCTCATTTCTACGAGAGCATCTTTACCTGCCATTGCTTCGTATTTATTAGGTGCAGTTTGAAAAGGCTTACCGGTTAGTTCAGAAATTTTTGAAGCTACTTTTACGGCATAATCAACATGAGCATTCAAACCTGTTCCAACAGCTGTTCCGCCTAATGGAATTTCATAAAGTCGTTTTAGCGAATCGCTGATTCTCGCAAGACCATTTGTCAACTGTTGTGCATAACCTGAAAACTCATTACCTAATGTAAGAGGAGTAGCATCCATAAGATGTGTGCGGCCGATCTTAATAATATCTTTGAACTCGTTTGCTTTTGAATCCAGTGCATCTCTAAGCTTAGTAAGCATTGGAATAAGTCGTCTGTGGATTTCTTCGACTGCTGCAACATGAATAGCTGTTGGAAAGGCATCGTTAGTTGATTGAGCTTTATTAACATCGTCGTTAGGATGAATTGGCTTTTTACTTCCCATTACACCACCAACCATTTCGATAGCCCGGTTGGAAATAACCTCATTGGCATTCATATTTGATTGTGTTCCGCTACCTGTCTGCCAGACTACAAGCGGAAAATGTTCGTTTAATTTACCTGCAATTACTTCATCGGCTGCTTTAATTATCAATTCCTTCTTGTCATCTGGTAAAGAACCAAGTTCATTATTTACAATTGCAGCAGCTTTTTTAACAATCCCCAAAGCCCGTATCAATTCCGATGGAAATTTTTCTCCACCAATTTTAAAATTCATAAGTGAACGTGCAGTCTGTGCACCATAATACTTATCCGTTGGGACTTTAATTTCTCCCATACTATCAGATTCAATTCTGTATTCCATTGTAATCTCCGAATTAATTATGTTGTTGTTGAAAAATTAAGGCAATGCCCTCTTAATTTCAACGAAAATGAAAAATGCAATTGAGAATTTATAATTGAGAATTGAGTAGATTTAATAGTGATTAATAAGAATAAATAACAAGATTGGTTAATTAGATTCGATGTTATCGACTCTTCTGGCCCCAATAAACCTTTTTTTATAGTAAGGATCATTCAGGTTAGAAACTGTAACGCCAAGACTGCGGCTGGCATGGACAAATTGATCATCACCAAGGTAAATGCCAACATGACCGGGGTAGGAACGTTTTGTTGTATTAAAATAAACCAGGTCGCCAAACTTTAGATCATATTTGGAAATATTTTCTCCAACTTTAAATTGTTCTCTAGTACTTCTTGGTAATTCAACCTCAACAGAACTTTGAAAGACTTGTTTTGTAAATGCAGAACAATCAATTCCATTTTCCGTATTTCCGCCGTATTTGTAAGGTGTATCCAAGAATTTTATAATTTCGAAGAGGATTTTTTCCCGTGTAGTTAGAGGTACATTATAAGATTTCAATTTATCAAGGTTACCTAAAAATTTGGATTTATCAACCGGTTCTGTTTCAACGGGTAATTCATCAAATTCATCCAATGATGAATCCGGTATATCCGGGAAAGTAATTGTGGGTTGTTCGATTGTATTCTTTTTCGTTTTTAAACTATCTGCAGAAGAAAATCTAACAGAGCTTTTTGAAGATTCCTTTGACTCGTTTTTTGAATTAGGTTGATTAAATCGTGGCGATGAAGAAGATGCACTGCAACCCGATAATAAAAAAATAGAAATTAAACCGAGACAGCAACAATTTATGATTTTAGAAATCATCATCTATTAATTAACCGAGGTAAGCTCTTAAGTTCTTACTACGCGAGGCATGTTTTAATCTTCTAATAGCTTTTTCTTTAATCTGTCTTACACGTTCCCTGGTTAAATTAAATTTTTCGCCAATTTCTTCTAGAGTTAGAGAGTGTTCTTTATTTAATCCGAAATAAAGTTTAATTACCTCTGCTTCCCTTTCAGAGAGGCTAGAAAGGACTCGTTCAATTTCATTACGTAAAGATTCAGACATCAGAATATAATCCGGAGAAGGAATTTCCTCATTAGAAAGCACATCAAGCAAACGGTTCTCTTCACCTTGAGAAAACGGGGCATCCATTGAAACATGACGACCGGATATTTTTAATGTATCGGATACCTCGCTTATATCCATGCTAAGTTCCTGGGCTAATTCATGTGCATTTGGTTCCCGTTCGTATTCCTGTTCGAGATTATTATATGCTTTACCGATCTTATTAAGTGCACCAACTCTATTAAGCGGTAATCTAACAATACGGGATTGTTCGGCAAGTGCCTGAAGAATCGATTGTCTTATCCACCAGACCGCATAGGAAATGAATTTAAATCCGCGTGTTTCATCGAAACGTTTTGCAGCTTTTATTAAACCAAGGTTTCCTTCATTAATCAAATCGCCAAGAGATAAGCCCTGATTCTGATATTGTTTTGCAACAGAGACAACAAACCGCAAATTGGCTTTAACCAATTTTTCTAGAGCTTTTTGGTCTCCCTTTTTAATTTGAATAGCAAGATATATTTCATCTTCGG
>JBBIHP010000174.1:0-3812 GCA_037446915.1 Ignavibacteria bacterium | reverse complement strand
CGATATTTCGCTGCGCTCATATCCGGGCAAGCAAGTCTATAAACCGTCCCGATAGGGGAAGTGTTTGTCCTCTTTTACATCTACAGCTTCAATTCCTTTCAAACAGATACAAGTCTATAAACTGCCATACTGTAAATCATTATATATAAATGATTTGTAAGAAGGTTTATGGCAGCAGAAAAAAAATCTAATTTAATCTACCTCCTCTTAAAAATTAGGGGGAAAAATATTTTCTAAACACAAAAATAAAATAAACTTTTTAGGAAATGGTTGCAAACCAACTTAAGCAGAATTTTGTAAATATTTTTGAAAATTAGAGTTACAAAGATTTTATTCTTACAATAGATCTATAAAAATTTTGCAACCATTATTAAGCAATATAATATAAAGGGTCATGAATAATCGGTTTATTGCCAATAATTACTGTTTTAGCAATACAGTTTTTACAAACAATATAGATCCGGATGGAATCCGAAGCTTCAAGCTGGTCTTTAATGTAATCAATGTTGTTAAAGAATTCTTTTGATTGTGCTGCGCTTAACCTGCATTCAAAAACGCTGTTTTGAACCGGGTTGCCGTAAGAAAGAAGAATCTTTCTCAATCTAATTCTAATACGACTGTTTTTAATCTGATAAACAATAACATTAATCATAAAACCGCCTTAAATGGTTCATAGAATTCTTTATCACCTTTAATAACCTGTGCAAACTGCTGAACTTGCAGATCGAGACAACGTCGATAATCAATAGTAAAACCGCTTTGAGGATGAAATACTTTTTGGTGCATCTTAATTTCGAATTGGTTTAGAAATATTTTACGAGCTTGATCTGTAAGGTAACAAGGGAGCCCGGGTTCTTTTGCAAAATAAAAGTCTTTTTGAATTAGAATGCGGTGATTAAGTATATTAATAACAAGAGTATCAATTACAAAGCGGAATTCTTCCATAAGATCGCTAACCAGAGCGGGATGCCCTGTTCTAATAGAATGAAGGAATCCGCAGTAAGGATTTAACCTTCGCGCTTTTGCAAATGAATAAATATTAGATGCAAGGAGTGTATAACCAAAGCTAAGCATGCTATTAACGGGGTCCAGCGGAGGACGTCTTGTTCTCTGAAAATGGTCGTTATAAAAATATTTTGATTTATCGAGCAGTTTGCCAAAGACGCTAAAATAGTTTGCAGCCGATACACCTTCGTAGCCCCTTACATCATCAATATTTTTTGCCTTTTCAATCTTTGTAGATATCCGCGTGATGTTATCGATAACACGTTTTATTTCTTCGGATTTATGCTTTTTATAGTGTCTTTGAAGAATGACTTTAGAATTGCCGATTTTAGCTTTTACCACTTCAACAGCAAGCCGGAGTGTGAAATTATCATCTAACGATCTAAAAAGCTGAAGCCGTTCAAAATCTGTATTATAGTTAAATGTAGTTTCTATTGTGCCATAATATTTACCGCGGGAGGAAAGAAGTGTAATGGGTATTTCTTTTTTAAAACAATGCTGCATTACTGCGGGGGTAATTGTACAGTTTCCAAAGATTATAATGGAAGAAATTTTAATAGAAGGAATATCCAGCAATTCTTTATCGAATGCCATTACGAAAAATCTTCCACCTTCTTTTTTGAGAACCGCACCCTGTTCCTGTATGTATAATGTCTGTTGAAAAGTTGATACTGAAGGGGGCGGGTTTTGTTTTGAAACCCTATCCTCATTGACAAGTGCCGCTTCCTCCGAATCTTCTTCATCAATCAAAATAGCTGATGCAACCTCTGCTTCAGCGGGAATAAGAGATGTATCTTTTTTTACTCCAGTAATAGTTTGTTTTTCTTTTTCTAAGAATTGATTAAGAGTTAAACCCTTATTTTTGAGAGCTTCAAGAAATGCGAGTCCCAGTTCTGAAGATTTTAATTTTTCCTCATCTATAATCTCATCATTTTTCATCGGCATAGGTTCTATGAAGCTTTTAATTTTGGTTATAGTTTCATCAGAAAACCCGGACTGTTTGCTGTTGTAAAATTGACTTGTATCTTTTGGAGAAGCGGGTACAATAAGGGAGTTCAAGAAGATGTAACCCAAAAACCTAAACCCGGATTCAAAATTGGTAATACTTGTTTTTTCGAGATTAATATCGAGCTTTAATTCCGCAAGTAAATCTTTAGTTAATGATAGAGCTTGCTCAGCTTCAGGTTTTTCTTTTGTAAGGATTAAAAAATCATCGGCATACCGGACTAATTTGAAACCCTCATTTTTTAGGGCTTCATCAAATTTATCCAGGTATAAATTTGCAAGCATTGGAGAAATAACGCTCCCCTGGAGAAGCCCATGTTTAATTCTTTTCTTATTTTTTCCAATAAAAAATTGGGCTTGTATCCATTTTCTTAATAGATCTATTACATTTTTCTCATCAAGAATAAGGTTAATTTTCTCAAATAAAATTTTGTGATCAACAGAATCGAAGTAACTCTTAATATCTGCGTCCACAATCCATTTATAACCCTGATTGTAAAGACGGTAAATTTCTTTTGCAGCAGTCTCACGAGAAAGCCCTTTTCTGAAACCAAAGCTCTCTTTTTCAAATTCTTTATCAAAAAAGGGATTCAAAACAATAAATGCGGACGATTGCACTACCCTATCTCTAACAGAAAAGATAGAAAGAAGCCGTTTTTTACCGTCAGCCTTTAATCGTTCAAAAAATATTACAGGCTGTGATTTATATTGAAAATCCTTTAGTTCATTATGAAGCATGCTGATTTGATTTTCGAGATCTTTCTCAAAGGATTCGATAGTAATTCGATCGTATCCAGCAGTACCGTCACTTCGCTGAACTTTATCGAATCCTTTTAAGAGAAATTCATGTGAAGATATTTGTGAGTATAGAGACATATAAATAATCCCTTGCGATACTACAATGAATAAATGATACTCCAACAAACAATTCATATCAACGGCATTTATGCCGCTGGATACAAACCGCAAAACACAACACGGCTTTAGCCGCATTTATCTCCAATGATTTGATTCCCATATTTTTTCATAAATTCATCATATTCTTCAGAGAATGTTTTTATACGATGATGTTCTGATTGATTACGAATATATTCTCTAACTTTATCAACTACCGATTCGCTTACGGAAACACCCATGTATTCCGTCTGCCATTCAAATTTTCGTTTTGTCAAATTATTTTTATTAATCCAGTGGGAAGATTCACCTTTAATAAGCATTATAACCTTACTAATCGTTTGTTCAGCGCCAAGAGAAATCATAAGGTGGATATGATCCGATACGCAATTAACCGTATCTAACCAAATATCTTTTTCTTTACAATTTTTTTTAATGTGTTCTATTACCTTTACCCGGATAGTATCATCAATTAATTTTTCGCGGTTTTTAGTAGTCCAAATAAAATGGATCCAAACCCTTAGGAAAGACATACCTTCTCCTTTATAATGCGGCTAAAGCCAGTTTGTTTTCTTAGAGATATCATTTCCAAACGCACTAAAGTGCGTTTCTTCATTTTAATGTTCCCATTTGTTATTTATCAATATCTATATATTCGGTTATATACCAGTTCGTTGTGTGTATCATATCTGCGTTCTCCCATTAAAAACGTGTAAAAGGTCCGTATTACAAGGATCTATTCTGATTAGTTAAATAATTTCGTACTTACCAAGACCGAAAGTGTAATATTTGCCGGTATGAAGAACTTCACCAAGAGTTACTATATGGAGGAAAGGTTCTAAATTACCTTCGAATTTAACCTCGCCAATAAAGCCGCCATATTTCATAATATCTTTTTCACTAGCTTC
>JBBIHP010000173.1:0-3842 GCA_037446915.1 Ignavibacteria bacterium | reverse complement strand
ATGATGCCAAACCAGGAACCAAATATGTTATACTTATAAAAGCTATAAACACTGGCGGACCTCTCCGCTTAATTAATGCAAAAGTAGATTTTGGTGAAGAACTCACTTTTCAAAGGATGATTAAGAACCTCTCGCTAAGTTTTAAAGTCGGACAGAAATTACTAAGCTTCGATACTTATCAAAGTAATGAAAGAGTAAAAATAGATCCGGGTGTTGATCTATCTAAAATAAAAAAATCCGATAAAGAGAAACTCGGAAAATTACTTCAGGATCTTGCAACAAAAATAAATACAGACGCGCTCAGGAACGGCGACACAACCGCATTTGTTAATTCTGCCAGACAAGTAATTAAAGAATTAAAACCAATTTCAGAGTTTGTAAAGAAATTCACACTTCAGTTTGTTGCTAACGCACACATAGATGCGGCATGGTTATGGCGTAAAAAAGAAACCGAAGAAGTAACTAAACGAACTTTCTCCGCTGTAATGAACATGTTCAAAGCCCGTCCCGATTTTACATATACTCAAAGTCAGACGGCGTTATATGAATGGATGAAAGACGATTATCCGGATCTGTTTGAACAGATGAAAAGTTATTCCGATAAAGGTAGGTGGGAAATTTCCGGCGGTATGTGGGTTGAACCGGATTGTAATTTACCAAGCGGTGATTCATGGGCGCGGCAATTATTATATGGACAGAAGTTTTTCAAAAAGTATTTCGGCAAGCAAGCCCGTATTGGATGGAATCCGGATTCGTTCGGTTACAACTGGAACCTTCCGCAATTTATGTTGCTCGGCGGACTTGATGCATTCATCACTCAAAAAATCGGATGGAACGATACAAATGTTTTTCCACACCGTCTATTCTGGTGGCAGTCACCCGAAGGATCAAAAATCTTAACCTACTTCCCATTCAGTTATGTGAATGAAATCAACAATCCATTCGGATTGGTTGACTGGCTCCGTCAGTATGAAGCAAATACCGGATTGACAAAACTTCTTGTACTATTCGGCGTGGGTGATCATGGCGGAGGACCATCGCTCGAAATGATGGCGCGCATCGATAAACTAAGAGAACTTTATATTTATCCTTCAATAGAATTTAATACGGCTCAAAATTATATCGATTGGGTGCGCAAACAGGATTTATCTAAAGTACCAACGTGGAATGATGAACTGTATCTTGAATATCACCGCGGAACTGCTACTACTCAATCGAATACAAAAAAATGGAACCGGTTAAATGAAGCTTTGCTTACAAATGCAGAAAAATTTAATTCACTCTCAACGTTATTTGGTAACGTTAACAATTCAGAAAAAATAAAAGATGCATGGAAGACGGTTCTATTCAATCAGTTTCATGATATACTCCCCGGTTCAAGCATAAGAGAAGTATATCTCGATTCCGAAAAAGACTATCGCGAAGCTTACGAGCTTGCAAATTTTGCATTAAACAAATCGCTTTCTTCTTTATCATCACAAATAAATACTTCCAGTATAAAAGATGGGAAAGCAATTGTTGTGTTTAATCCCCTCTCCTGGTTAAGAACCGATGTTGCAAAATTAGAACTACCAAAAGGTGATTATGAGAGTTACACCATCTATGATTCGAACGGTAATGAAGTTGCCTCTCAAATTCAAAAGAAAGATAAGCTTACAAATGAAATTATTTTTATAGCCAAAGATGTTCCGGCGTTAGGTTATAAAACATTTGTAATTAAGAAATCGATCAAAGAATTAAAATCAGAAAGTTTATCAAACCTTACCGGCGAAACTCTTGAGAATGAATATTTCAAAATAACTGCCGATGCAAAAACAGGATTATTAAAAAGTATTTACGATAAGAATCTTCAAAAAGAATTATTAAAAGGGGATGGAAATAAGCTGCAATTGTTAGAGGATTTACCGAGTGCGTGGGATGCTTGGAATATAGGATTGACCGGAAAAGAATTTCCCTCGACATTACGAAGCGTTAAACTAATTGAAGACGGTCCCGTTAAATCTGTATTGCGCGTTACACGCGATTATCTGAAACCGGGTGTTGTTAAAAGTTTTCCTACGGAAGATTATCCAAATACATTTTTCACCCAGGATGTTATACTTTACAAAGGAATTGACCGGATCGATTTCAAAACCGATGTTGAATGGTGGGAAAGCAAAACTATGTTAAAAGTTGCATTCGAGCTTAATGTATCCGACACAATTGCGACTTATGAAATTCCATTCGGCACAATAAAACGATCTACTACACTCAAAGCACAGTGGGATAAAGGCAAATGGGAAGTAAACGCACAGAAGTGGGCAGATCTTTCCGACAATGACTTTGGAATAAGTCTGCTTAACAAATCCAAATACGGATACGATACGCGTAACAATGTAATGCGGCTTTCACTTCTACGCTCGCCAATCTGGCCGGATCCCACAGCCGACCGTGGTTACCATATTTTTGAATATGCTTTATATCCGCATAAAGGAAAAGTTGAAGAAAGTAAGACTGTTTATAAAGGTTATGAATTCAATTACCCGCTTATTACATTCATAACCGATTCGCATCAGGGAGATTTACCGCTTGAAAAATCTTTTGGTCAGGTAACACCGCAAAATGTTATTATAACATCCATCAAACAAGCTGATGAAAACGAGAATGCATTGATTATTACGATGTATGAATCCAAAGGAACCGATTCTAAAGTTGAAATAAATTTACCATTTGCTCCTTCTAAAATTGTTGAGACAAATTTCCTGGAAGAAGACGGTAAGAACATTAAAGTTAATGGTGATAAATTATTATTAGACATAAAAGGGAAAGAAACAAAACTTATTAAATTAATCAGGTAGAATGTTACACGTGGTGAACAAAGATGCAAACTTTGCGTTCTCTGCAATTCCTCTGCGTGCTTTGCGTGTCAATCTTTAATATATAAGAGGTGAATTATGACAATATTCAATAAACTTTGTACAGTTCTCCTTCTTGGAGTATTTATGTTCTCATCATCAATTGCTCAAGAGAAGAAGATCACTAAAGAAAATATACAGCATGCAGAAAAAATAATTGGTGTCGATTTCAACGATGCCGAACGCGATTCCATGCTTGATAACCTTAACGAACAATTGGAGAACTATCAAAACATCTGGAAGCAAAATCTTGCAAACAGTATTCCCCCGGCAATCTCGTTTAATCCTATTCCGGTTGGTTTCCAGTTTAACAAGAAGCAATTGCCTCTTAAATTCAGCAATTATTCTTATGCAAAGCTTCCAAAGAACATGGATGACCTTGCATATTATTCCATTGGCGAACTTGCACACTTGATAAAAACCAAACAAATAACTTCAACTCAACTCACAAAGTTTTTTCTCGAACGGTTAAAGAAATACGGTCCGATGTTATATAATGTAATTACACTTACAGAAGAACGTGCTCTTGAAGAGGCAAAAAAAGCCGATGAAGAAATTGCAAGAGGTAAATACCGCGGTGTGCTTCATGGAATACCGTTCGGGGTTAAAGATCTTTTATCAACAATAAAATATAAAACTACGTGGGGAGCTACACCCTATAAAGATCAGTTAATTGATGAAGATGCTACAGTAATAAAAAAACTTAATGAAGCTGGTGCAGTTCTAACTGCTAAATTTACAATGGGGGCTCTTGCATGGGGCGACGTGTGGTTCGGAGGAATGACTCGCAATCCATGGGATACTACCCGCGGATCAAGCGGATCATCTGCCGGCTCTGCCTCCGCTGTTAGCGCCGGATTAATTCCATTTGCAATCGGAACAGAAACATGGGGCTCAATTGTATCGCCATCAACTGTATGCGGAGTAACCGGATTAAGACCAACCTAC
>JBBIHP010000172.1:0-3872 GCA_037446915.1 Ignavibacteria bacterium | reverse complement strand
CAGGTCTATTCAGATTCAGCGGGGAGTTATCCGAAGTACGTAAGCAAAGATGCATACAAGTTCCTGTATTACTATCCTCAATATATTCTTGAGAGGTTACCGTCACCACCAACAGTTAAACTTGAGGATAGTCAGGGGAAATTACTTCTGAACGGGTCACTTCAATACTACGAAGGTGGCTGGAAACCGGCAATCAATAACGGAGACGGAACATTTTATTTAGATACAAAACTTAAAACAACCAGTTTAAGAATGACGTATGAGTACGGATCTCAAACGATAAACAATGTACCATTAGGTAAAGATGCAATTGTATTTAAAACAGTAAACACAAAAGTAAAATTAATAGATAGTAAAGGAGCATCATTAGATACAGGAACGGTTCAATATTATGCCGGGGGATGGCGTAACCTTGGCAAAACAACAAACGGAGTTGCAACCAAAGAGCTTCTAGCCGGTAATTATTCATTTAGAATGACATATGCTTATGCAAGTACGGATAAATCTCAGAACTTAGATACAAATAGTACAGTTGTCTTTACAACAAAAAACACACAGGTAGAATTAAGAAACAGCGAGGGACAATTAATAGACGGCGGCGAGGTTCAATACTATTCAGGCGGCTGGAGAGTATTTGGAACAGCAAGCGGAGGAATATCACAAAAAGAACTATTACCAAATACCTATTCATTCAGAATGACTTATGGTTATGGAAGTAACGATAAACAACAGAACACAGCATCAAACCCGATAGTAGTATTTAATACAGTTAAAACGAAGGTTGAGCTAAGAGACAGTCGTAATAATTTAATGGACCAGGGAGTTGTTCAGTATTACTCGGGTGCGTGGAGAGAATTCGGTACAACACAAAACGGAATAGTATCTAAAGAACTGCTTCCTAATAATTATTCATTTAGAATGAGTTATGCTTTTGCAAGTAATGATAAGCAGCAAAACATCGGAACATCAAACGTAGTAACATTCAATACTCTTCTCTGCCGGGTAAGAGTAAGAGATAATCAGAACCAACCGATAAACAATGCAACAATAAGATATTATGCAGGTGCATGGAGAAATTTTGGAACAACGCTCAATGGAGAAGTAACCAAAGAACTTCTGCCAATAAATCTAACACTAAGGGCAATAGTCGGTACAGCACAACAGGATAAGACGCAGAATTTGTTAACTAATCCATTGGTAGAGTTTACGTTTTAATGATTGAGGAAAAGATAAAAAAGTTAATATCAAAAATATTTCCAGGGTAATTTTATAATAGATTGACAATTAGAACAAGAATGAACAATGATAATAATTTATGGGGAATAGGGAAGATATTGATTGGTGAAAGTGGAAATGATTGTTCAGATGCACCACAATGCAATACCCAACCCAAAGAAATTAAGGTGTTACTTAATGCAGATTACAAAAATGGTGATTTTGGAATAGACTCCTGTAGTTCACCCAAAAATCCCTATGGATTCTTCCTTCCCTTAACCGGAGATAAAAATTCAAATATTACATTTGAAGATTTCGATTTGGAGATATGCTATAATGAAATAGCAGACAAGTGGCAAGCAAATATTATTGGTAACGAACTAAAGATTAGAGCGATCAAAGATATATGTCTCGATAACATAATTATAGATGGAATTCGAATTATTTATAATTTAGATCAAATCACACAAGAGATTAAGAATAAGGAAGAGGCATGGAAAGCATTTGTAGAATTCTATAACCATTGAGTTATCCAGTAGCGGCAAAAATTATGATTTTAGAATTCATTTCAAATCATGAACAAATTCATTTAGAGCAATATAGTCATTATTCTATTCCAATAGCATTGCAACCAGAAAGAGGATATTTCTTTAACGAAAAAAAACATAAAAATTTTCAAGAATTATTTTCTGATTTTGGTCCAAGTTGTGCTGAAATCTCCAATATTAATTCCGTAACCAATGGAGCTAGACTTTATTTCGGAATCATTTTTGAATTACTAAGGAAAGAACTAAAGGACTCTTATAAGTGGGGCAAAACTTGGGAAAATGAATCCAATATCAACAGCTTTACTACTCAAAAAAAAATAATCATTAAATATCAAGATGAACTAATTAAATTATTTCCCGATATAAAGAAAAATGTTCGCTTTTCTGATTACTATGTTAAAGGACTTTAGGAGCAACAAATGAAACAAAATAAATTGATATTTGTCTTACTTTTTGTCGTTATAACAAATATTCAATCACAGACACTAAGTAATGAAACAAAATGGAAATTGATAGGAAAGATTGACAATAACACACCTGACTACATTTTAGATTCACTTAGAATCTTTAAAGTTATTGAAGCAATTCCAAGACAATATTTTTGGTTTCAGGATGAATACAATAGGAGTAATTTTCTTGAATTACTCTATGATCTTGCTGATCCTAACATTATACCATTAATTCACACATTTATAGACAGTATTAAAGTAAATGAAAACAATGAAACAAATAGATTTTCAAGGGATTTTTCAAGTTTAATGAGAGCATTCACGATAATGTTTAGCTCAAATGATTATAGTCGATTTGAATATTTTAATAAGTTCCTCTCTAACATTGAAGAAATGATTAATATAACCCCTATTTTAAAACCGATCGAGCTTTTAGCTAACAATTCACAATACAAGCATTTTATAAAACCATACTTTGAAAAATGCTTAATAAAAAGCTTTCCAGCTAGTATTAAAAGTTTGTTTATTAGAAAGTATTATCAATTGTTTCCAGATACAAACTACATACTTGCAAAACAGATTGCATCTAATGATGCTTTAGTGGAAGTAAGATATTCAACAATATTGTTTTTGAAACAAATAAATTCTTTAAAACTTGTACCTTTTTTAAAGGATAGAGTAGAAAGAGAAACCGATCTATTTATTAAGGAAATGATATTGTATCAATTGCTTCAAATTTTTCAATCACCCTCGAACTTATATTTCATAAAAGAAAAATATGATAGTCTAAACCTTGAATTAAAAGAAAGTCTAAGTAAATCTGGGTTTTTAGAAAATAAATTAGTTTATCCGAGTATTTACCTACCAAATATTTTATTAGA
Source organism: Ignavibacteria bacterium (assembly GCA_037446915.1). GTDB lineage: Bacteria > Bacteroidota > Ignavibacteria > Ignavibacteriales > Melioribacteraceae > DSXH01. The sequence goes on along the minus strand of JBBIHP010000172.1, from coordinate 779 downwards.
TTCACTTAAATCATATACAAAACAATGCAACAGTCTAAATTGGCTGCAAGATGATATTTTTAGTATTGATTTAATACAGAAAATAGAAGCGGCACAAAATTTTTTACAGGTAAAAGATTCAATCGCTTGCTACAAACAAATCAAGTCATTTCAAACAAGCATACAACAGGTCTATTCAGATTCAGCCGGGAGTTACCCCAAATACGTAAGTAAGGATGCATACAAATTTTTGTATTACTATCCTCAATATATTCTTGAGAGATTACCTTCTCCACCAACCGTTAAACTTGAGGATAGCCAGGGTAAATTACTTCCGGATGGTTCTCTTCAATACTACGATGGGGGCTGGAAAACAGCAACCAATAATGGCGATGGAACATTTTATTTAGATACCAAATTGAAAACAGTAAGCTTGAGAATGACGTATGAATACGGTTCTCAAACCAAAAGTAACGTAACAGTCGGTAAAGACGCCGTAATATTTCAAACAGTAAACACAAAAGTAAAATTAATAGATAGTAAAGGGGCAGCCTTAGATACAGGAACGGTTCAATATTATGCCGGGGGATGGCGTAACCTTGGCAAAACAACAAACGGAGTTGCAGCCAAAGAGCTTCTTGCCGGCAATTATTCATTTAGAATGACATATGCTTATGCAAGTTCGGATAAATCTCAAAACTTAGATACAAATAGTACAGTAGTCTTTACGACAAAAAATACAATAGTAGAATTAAGAAACAGCGAGGGACAATTAATAGACGGCGGCGAGGTTCAATACT
>JBBIHP010000171.1:0-3876 GCA_037446915.1 Ignavibacteria bacterium | reverse complement strand
GTTTCCAGCGTCCGACTTAGAGAACCCCCCTCCTCTAAGCAGCTACATAATTTATTGAATCAACAACGGGGTGTTAGATCCAATAAATGCATTCCATTATTCGCCCATAATTAAATCTAGCCCTAATTCTTATTCTGAAATAAATTCAATTTTATACTTGCCGTATTAATGGCAACTAATATCATTTTAGAAAAAGGAGGGAGTTAAGATGCCGGTAGCTGTAATCAAAAAACAAATTAAAATAATTCCGGATTCAACCGAATTATCTGTTGAACTAGAATTCCATACCTTGCTTGTTTGTACTTATATAGTTGAACTAAGGGAAGCAAATAGCAATGAGATTGTATTCAGGGAAAAAGGAGATAACACCAATGATCAAGATGACGAACATAAAATTGGTACCGGTAAAGAAAATGATGGAAGATCGCTTTGGATAATTCTTACAATTATTAATCAGGACGGTAAAGGCGGGAGTTATGAAGTTAATGCAGTTGTTAAACAGAATAAACTTCCAATCGAAGATGGTACACTTACAACCGGTAAAAAAGAAATTAAACCGAAGGAGAATAAGCATGATTTCGTATTAGTAGCAAGATTAAAAAATTAGGGGGAACAAAATGAGAAGCAAGTTATGTGCAGTTTTGTCAATTTACTTCGGATTAATTATTCAATCTGCTTTTTCCCAGCAAGTACCCGGTACCTTTCTAAATAAAGCAAGAATTGATTATGCAGTACCGGATGCTCCGGCTTTTAAAGTACTTCAAATTGACCCGTCATCGGTTTCCAGACCGGCGAGCACACGGGAAGTAGCAATAACGATATCCAATATATTACAAGGAGGTAAAATACCGGATAATTACGCACTTGAAATCTCGCCGGGATTAATTTTCAGCAACTCACTACCTGATTATCAAAAAAATCCATTCTGGTATCGTACAAGAATATCACTTGCAACAAAAACATTAGAAAACTCGGCAAGACAGTTGGGTGCTGGAATAAGAGTAACATTAATTGATAATACTGATCTAAGAATGGACAAAAATCTCCAGACAGCAATGGTAAAACTTGGTCAACAAAGCGATGAACTTAAATCCGAATGTATTTCTGAACTAATAAGCGAAGGTGTTGATGTCGAGAACGCAGAATTTGAACAATTATTGAATGAGAAATTAGAAAAAAAAGGATTTGAAAAAATTTCAGATGACATTGAAAAGCAAAGAGAGATTTATAAAAAGAAAAAATGGAATGAGAGCATTGTTGAAATGGGGTTTGCTGTTTCAGCAACTTCTCAGGATTCAGTAATTGAAAATCTTTCCGCCGATAGTTACCGCTGGTGGTTAAGCGGAGCTTTTCCGTTAGGCGAAGATGGACAAATTATAACCGGTGTAAACGGCGGAATTACTAAAAACACAAAGGGCGAATTAAAAAACACAGAGAGTAATTTCGGACTTAGAGCATATTACGGTACAAATTACCACAAACTGTTTTTAGAAGGGTCATTACGAACCGCCTCATCTTTCACTCCAATGATAACTTTTAATATCGGTTATGAATATAATCTTTCAAACGGAATATGGGCAGATTTATCTATAGGCATCATCAAAAAAGAGAGTAACAAATTTTCTTCAACAAGTTCTTTGAATTTACGCTTAGCAACACCGGAATAAAAATGGAGGATGATTAAGTGAAAAAATTATTTCTTGTAATTTCATTACTAATTTCTACAGCTACACTTCTATCTGCACAGGATAGTTCCAGCAAACCCGTACTAATTATGGCAGATGGACAGTTAAGATCTCACCCGGTTAAAGTATTCATTGCAAATGCTAATATAACTGAAGATAAAGAACCGCAGCTATTCCTAATTGGTATTTATCAGAGCACCCGTACAAAATTTGGTAATGTGCTTAATAGTTCGCATCCATTCAAGCCATACCAGGTTGCATCAGATCAGACAATGAATTACAAACTGAACGACGCTACAAGTATTATCAAAGGCACGATGATGGTCTTCGATCTAAGTGATATTCATATGTCTATTAATGATGCCGGTATGCGATTACTCCCTGTTGTAAAATGGATTTCTAAAAAAATTACAAAGCCGGATGGTAAAGTTGAACTTGAGTACACAAAAATTATAAGTGAAAATGAGATTTATCTCGGCAATGGTATAAGCGGAATATTCTACACAATAATTTTTTTGATTGTAATTACACTAATAATTTTCACCTTCGAATGGGTCCGCAAGAAAAGACCGCTTGATGTAATTAGAACTTATGATGGGAAAATTTCCCTTTCACTTACACAAATGGCACTGTGGACCCTTGCAATCGGCGGATTAGTATTTGCATTCGGATTAATGCATCTGGACGTTCCAGATATTCCCGATTCCTTAGTTGCATTAATGGGACTCTCAATTACCACAGGTGCAGTCGGGCATTATCAATCTCATTTGCAGAAAAACTTAAATGATAAACTTGGACGACTTAGAAAAGAAGATGACGATGAAAGTACAGTTGAGTCGAGCAAATATTTTTCTGGATTAGCATCACTTATAAACATTACGATTAAAAACGAAGAGTACCCTTCAATTGCAAAAGCACAATACCTTTTCTGGACTATACTGACTATTATTCTGTTTGTTTACAAAAGTTCGGTTGAAGGTAAATTATGGCCTGTTCCCGAAGAACTTGTAGTGTTGATGGGCATTAGTCAGGGTAGTTATCTTGTCCGCAACCAGATGGAAATTACAAAGGATAACAAGGAAGCTGCTGATAAGGGAATAAAATAAACGTTACTAAAATTTCACAGGAATTTTAATATGAAAGTTAAATGCCCGAACGGATGTGATTCGAAATGCCTCAGACTTATTACAGGGATATATTACTGCAATATTTGTAATAAAATCTTTTCTATTAATTCTGAATTCCTTGTAATTAAAGATGATGAGGAACCAAAGATACTATCAACAATACCCGGGATTACTGTACCGATGATAACACGCAAACTCAAAAAGGACAATCCTTACATATTCATTGGTATTGGTGAAAAAGGAATATCGAAAGATCTGCTTTCGAAAAAAATTATGAGAGTGGATAAATTAACCAAAAGCAAAAAATTATCCATACTTAAGGAACTTGACATAGATCTGTAAATTCACAAAAATATTTTAGAGGTAAATCGTGGATCTGACAAGGATTCAAAAGATAATTACCGAACAATCTGCTATATGCAGCGAGATCGGCAGAAAAATTGCGTTTGGCTTAACAGCTGTTACATGGGCATTTTTCTTTTCGGATAAAAAATTTTCATCCAGCTTAATACTTATTTCCGCTCTTCTGCTTCAGATTCTTTACTTTATTGTAGATTTTACACAATACTTTTTTATGGTTATTAAGTACAAAAAGCTCTATTCCAATACACAATTTATCGTCGAAAAGAAAGACGAGAGCATAACTGACGCATTATTAGAAAAAGCTGTAACAGCAACACAAAGTGAAATAAACAGAAACGGTTTCAGGTTCTTTTTTATAAAATTTCTGCTGATACTGTTATCGTTTATTTCGTTGCTCTTATATATTCTTTTGGAATTACTGATAAGAAAATGAGATTTTCTGTAAGTTCGTGATAAAATGATCTATTAATTAAATATAATACATTCTTCGAAACTTTCTCAATTTGTAGTTGGTGTTCACTCATTAGGTGCTGCCCTCCTTTTGAGTGAACCCACCCGGGCTAAATTAATCTGATTTAAAAATTCTTACCTAACTATTGCAAGTTTTTGTGTGGCAGTAATAACCTCACTTCCCTTTTTCATAATAACTTTATAAATGTAAATACCGTTAGCAACATCAGATCCGTCCTCATCTTTTCCGT
>JBBIHP010000170.1:0-3945 GCA_037446915.1 Ignavibacteria bacterium | reverse complement strand
AGTCCCGGACCATTCTGATATTCCAAAATTATTATTCGCATTAACACGCCAGAAATATTTTGCTGTATTCTTCAAGCCTATTAATTGAAATGAACTTGATGATATACCTCTTGAATCGATTATTTTTTTGTTAAATAAGCTATCTTCTGCAACCTGTATCGAATAATTTTTTGCAAATCTACTCTCTTCCCAATTCAGCAAAACTGTAAGAGGAATATTCACATCTCCATTATTCGGAGATAGTAGATTTGGAATAGCTGGTGCAGTTCCAACCGTTTCGAAAGATTGAACCGTGGACCAACCTGATTCACCATAAAAGTTTTTAGAAGATACTCGCCAGTAATATCTCGTGAAGTTTTTTAATCCGTTTACCTGAAACGACGTATCGGTTAAACCGCTTTTTTTAATAAGAATAGAATCAAATAATTTGCTATCCGAAATTTGAATTGAATAGCTCCCGGCATTAAAAACTTTCTTCCATTTCAAAACAGGATTAACATCAACTTCCTTTGTTTTATTTTCCGGTATTAATAGAACAGGTTTATCCGGCGGTGCAACTGTTGTGAATGAAAATAATTCAGACCATTTAGAAACACCAAAAGTATTTATGCTTCTTACTCTCCAGTAATAATTTGATGCAATAGAAAGATCTTTCAACTCGTGATTATTAGTTTTTAATCCGTATCGTCTATAGACAAAATTTCTAAATGATTTATCGGTTGCAACTTCCAGATCATAACTAACGGCATCCTTAACTTTTGACCACATTAAACGAACGGATAATTCAACTTCATTTTTCCGGTTTTCAGGTTCTTTTAATCCGGGAGAAGAAGGTAAAACACCTACAAAAAGTACCAGTGTCTGTTCAATTTTTTCTTTACCATCATCTACAATTACAATAACGGAATCTTTTCCATATTTTGAAGGCGAATAATATGTTACTGATTTACCTCTATTACCTTGAAGAAAACTACCGCGTTTTGAATTCCATGAAATTATAAGACTATCATTATCTAAATCTTTGGCAAGACATGTAAGTTGTGCGGTTGAATTAATTAGTAACGAATCTGCGCTGGTATATAGCTCCAGGATTTGAGGTTTGTTGTTGGGTGTTTCAATTGGAGTTTCTTCTTTATGACATCCCGTAACTAAAAAAATTACAGCATAAAAGCTTAATAATATTTTAATAAACGGGAATTCGATAAATTTCATTAAGGTTATGGTGAATATGCTTGAAAACAGATTTAATTAATCTATGATGCATTTACATTTGAAAAATAGTAAAATGAGATTAGAAATACCCGATCGTCTTTAGATTATAGATTTCTTTTGTTAAGTTAATTATCGATTTTAATAACCGGTTTACAAAATAATTATTTATTTCTCCCGGCATTTAATCAATTAACATAATTTTAATAAACGTGTATACTTTAATTAATAAAATAGATTTAGCAATTTTTTGTTTATTGCTATTAAATTCCTTTTTATACGCCCAGATTAGCACACCGGTTGGTTTATGGAAGTTTGATGATAATTCTAATCTGAAAAAAGGTATTATTGGAAAAGAAATTGAATTCGTCGGAAACCCGTCGTATATCAGCGGACCGGATGAAAACAATTCAGCTATACGTGTTGCAAAGGGGAATTATTTAAAGATTGATCACGGTATTTCTCCTAACGGTAGTGGCAAGCTTGTTAATGAATACACAATCCAAATAGATTTTAGAGTTAGAAAATTAAATGAGTGGTATTGCTTCTTCCAGACTTCACCCGCAAATAACAATGATGGAGAATGTTTCATCGATCCAACGGGATATATTGGTGTTAAAGCAACCGGATACTCAACCTATGCGGTAAAACCAAATGAATGGTACCGGCTTGTAGTTACTGTTAAGAATGGAAATCATTATAAATATTATCTTGAAGGGCAACTAATCTTAAATGGATTTTATCAGAATATTGATAGCAGATTCGCACTCGACAAAACTCTCTTAATGTTTGCCGATGAAAACGGAGAAGACGGTGAAATTGATTGCGCCGAATTAGCTATATGGGATTATTCTTTATCGGAAACCGAAATAAAAAATTTGGGCAACTTTGGACAGGGATCCAAATTATTAGTCCGTATTCCATATCTACAAACACCCGGTCCAGGTTCAATAATAATTTCGTGGCACGACTCTCTCTCAACCGGAACTAAGGTTGAATACGGGACTTCCGAATCACTCGGGCAGATTTCAAACGGTACGAGTGAAATAATTTCCGATTCTTACATATGGCACACAGTTAAATTAACTGGACTTAATACCAATACAGAATATTTCTATAGAGTACTAAGCGGAATTGGTTCATCAAAAATTTATTCTTTCAGAACGCAGCCGGCTGATGATTTCAAAGGTAAAATTCGCTTTTTACTTCTAAGTGATACTCATGCAAATGATACAACAATGACTTCGAAAATTATTAGAGAAGCAAGAAATAAAATGATTCAGTTGTATGGCAAAGATTTTTATAATCATGTTAACCTTGTTTTACATTCCGGTGATATGGTTGTAACAGGTTATGATGTTGTTCAATGGACAGATCAATATTTTGCACCGATCTCTTCTATTTCGCCTTATTTGCCTACAATGACTGTAGCGGGGAATCATGAGGGTGAAAGCATTAACTATTACTCATACATGAAATACGATGATCACTCAGCATATCCGGCGAACGATCCTTTATTTGAAAGATTCTGGTCACTGAAACTTGTTAATACGGCAATAGTTGGTCTTAATTCTAATTTGTCGAATTCAAGACGGACACATCAAACCGAGTGGTTTGAAAAAAAATTACAGGAGTTTGAATCGAATTCCACAATTGATTTCGTATTGGTGCTTGTTCATCATTTACCAATTTCAGAACTCTGGGGAGAAGGAATATCCGATGCCGGTTCGGTGTATGTAAGAAACCAGATAATTCCGATACTAAAAAAATATTCTAAAGTTGTTCAGTTATCCTACGGGCACACACATGGATTTGAAAGAGGAACAGTAGAATCAGACGCTACTAATTCGAATGGTGATTTCAGAATTGTCTGCGGAGGCGGAGGCGGAGGACCTCTTGATATATGGGGCTCATATAGAAATTTTGATTTTCCGAATATTCATATTTCACTTGATCACTACTCATTTCAATTAATAGAAATAGACGTAGCGAAAAAATCATTTGAATCCTCCTTGTATAGTTTGGGAAATGAATTAAAACCAAGAAACACAGAATTGCTTGATAGCTGGTACAAAAAATTAAATCAGTCCGCACCTGATAAACCGAATGCGTATTTACCTTCGTTCGATAACTTCAACGTTACATTTAATACTTCTTCTATTGAACGGGATTCGATAATGACAACCAGAATTCAGATCGCCGAGGATCCATATTTTAGAAGAACCATTGTTGATTCAATGTTCCACTGGAAAAATATTTATGGTGTTGATGCAAATTTTAATCAGGTTGACTTAAATAGAAAACTTAACATGACAAAGATTTCACTAAACCATTCTTTATTAGTGCACGAGAAGAATTACTATTACCGAGTCCGTTATCGAGATCATAACTTAAGATGGTCTGATTGGTCGAATGATGTTGAATTCAATATCCCCGATATAACCGACAATACTGCACTTGCCAGTTACGAACTGCGGCAGAATTACCCGAATCCTTTTAACTCTTCGACAAAAATAATCTATCAAATTCCACAGAGTGGTTTTGTTTCATTAAAAGTATATGATGTTTTAGGAAAAGAAGTTGCTATACTTGTGAACTCCGAGAAAAAAGCCGGACGATACGAAGCTACATTTGAGAGCAGTAATCTAAGCAGCGGTGTTTATTTTTACAAACTACAATTCAGTCAGTCTTCAAACGATCCCGGTTTTGTGCTGACAAGAAAATTAATTCTTGTGA
>JBBIHP010000169.1:0-3985 GCA_037446915.1 Ignavibacteria bacterium | reverse complement strand
CGTTAGGTCTTCCAAGTAACTCGTTCCAATTTGCACCGGCAGTTAATGAATTGCCAAGCATAATTATGTCCGCCTGGCGGGTTTTATATATGCCGAACATTTTTGTCTGTAATTCATAATTGGGATTGGTTCTGTATTTTAAGGTATCCTTAAATTGTTGACCTGAAATTTTGGGGACAATCAGGAATGACAGAATCAAAATTGGTAAATGCTGTATAATGGGATTTTTTCTAAACATTACAGTCTTTCTATATGAAATTTTATGCGATAAGGCGCATGCAAAATAAGTTTATTAATTAAAAAATCAAAAGGGATAATAAGTTTCTAAAATGAAGTGAAGGAAAACACCATCGGCAACAGGGTTAGGTTAGGGGAGTAATCTCTAAGTCCAAAATCGTCAGGAGTTTTCCAGTTTTTTTTCGTACTCAGAAATTCTGAATTTGAGATTTTTCTCCAGAGCAATAAGTTCCGATATCTTGGCAGCAAATTCTTCTTTTTGAGCCTCAACACCGGTGGTTTCGAGTTTTAAGTCGCGCAACTCAGCTCTTACGACAGCTAAATTATTTTTAAGGTCGTCAAGTTCTTTCTGGGCTTCTGCAATCTCCTGGTAAATCCTCTGTTTGTTTTCTTCAAGGTTTTTATAGTTTTCACTTCCATGGGAGAATAAAAGTCTGAATTCCTTTTCAAAAATTTCCTTTTTGCTCTGAAGATTTTCGGTTTCGGATCGTAATTGCTGAAGGTTAATTTTTTGTTTGTTTACTTTGTCTTTTAGTGAAGATAATTCCTCGTTAAGCTCGCTTTGTTGTTCCTTAAGATTAGCAATGGATTGTTCCGTGCTGCTTCTCTCTTTTTGTAGAATTTTTGTCATGCCGCCATATTCTGCAATTTGAGAAGTTTTTTCCAGAAGGATTTTTTCTTTAATTGAAATATCCTTTTCTTTGTCAAAAATTTCCTGTTTTAGAACTGCCAATTTATTCTTTGAGGAACTGATCTCCTCTGTGAATTTTAGAAGGACCTGTGCAAGGTTGTTTTCTATTTGTAAATGACTCTCTTCAATATCAAACTTTCTTTTTTCTAATTCCTCTATTGCTTTTTGTTTCATCGAAATAAGTTCGTTCAATCTTTCTTCGTCACTACGCTGTTGAAAAATCTTATCCTGTATTTCACTTCTAACTATTTCGAATTTTCTAACCTCTTCCAGCAACGATGTTCTTTTTTCTGATAATTGTTTTAATTCGTCTTCTGTTTTATTAATCGTCTCTTTATGATATTTGAATTTATACTCGGACTCATCGAATTCTTTTTGCCTGGATCTAATCTCTTCAAGTATCGAATCCCTTTTCAACGAGAACTCTGTAAATGCCTTCTCTTTTTCTGCAAGCTGACCGACAAGGGCAGAAATTGATGTTTCGAGATTCGCTTTTATTTCTTCACTTAGACTTATTTTTTCGTCCAGAGACTTAATAATTGCATTCTTTTTGGATTCATCTGCTTTAAGCTGATTCAGTCTTTCAATGAATTCATCTTCTTCTTCTTTAATCTTGAAGGCAGCATCTTCAAGATTACCACCATATTTATTAAGGACTTCGTTAATTCTCTCTTCTTCCTTTTTCAAAACCCCAAGATTATTTTGCAGAGTGTTATACTGATCGTTTAATTTATTTAGGAGTATTTTCTTCTCTTCAATTTGCTGCAGAAGTTCTTCAGAAACCTGATTTTCTTTTCCTTCTTCTAATAATTGATTCTCTAAGTTTTCTTTTTTGTTTTTTATTTCCTGATCTAAGTTTTTTAATTCTTTGCGCAGGTTTTCGTTCATCTTCGATAATTCTAAAAGATCTTTGCGGGATTCTGCTATTTTATTGTCTAATTCACTTAGACTTTGATGTTTCTGAACGAATGAATGAAGGGTATTTTTAAGTTCGTCGTTCTCTTCAATTAATTTGTCAAGCTCACTTTTTCTTTTAGATGAGAATATTCCCATTCTCGTGAGTCTCCTTAACTTGGTAAGTAAGATTTTAATTTGCTAAATAGCATTTATATACAATCTATAAAGCTCTTTTACATATAAGCTTTCCATTAAAGATAATAAACTTTATAAAAAGAAGCCTCAATTAATTAGGGCTCCTTCAAACTTTATTGCCGTTTCATTCCGCTTCGCTAAGAGCGCTGTCTGTATCTTTAATTGTTCTTAATGAAATAATATATGAGCTCACACCAATAGCAATTATGATAAGGATAATTCTAACTGAAGTTTTTTCGGTAAAGAAAAAAGCGGAAGAACCGATTGTTGCAAATAACATAGAAACCGCTATGACTTTCGATTTAAGGGGCATGCCGCGCTTTTCGCGGTAATCTTTTATGAACTTACCGAACCGTGGATGATTAATAAGCCAGTTATAAAATTTTTCTGAACTTCTTGCAAAAGCAGCAGCTGCTAATATGAAAAAAATAGTTGTGGGCATAAGAGGTACAAAAACTCCTATAATTCCCATTGCAACAAAAAACCAGCCGAATCCAATCAACAAATATTTATATATTTTTTTATAAGCCATGTGTTAATTATTCCGATAGAATTTTTTCAAGATATTCTCTATAGAGCGATTTAGGGAGACCGGTTACTACTTTATTCAACTGCTCTTTATCAATGAATCCTTTCAGGTAAGCAATCTCCTCGAGGCAAGCTACTTTAAGTCCCTGTCGGTCTTCAATTACACCGAAGAAATTAGATGCTTTCAATAAAGCTTCGGGTGTTCCGGTATCAAGCCATGCAACGCCTCTTCCAATCTTTTCTACGTGCAACCGATTCATATCAAGATATTTTCTGTTAACGTCTGTTATTTCCAGTTCGCCCCGGGCAGAAGGTTTTAATGACTTAGCAATTTCGACTACTTTGTTATCGTAAACATAAAGTCCCGGAACAGCGTAATCCGATTTAGGATTCTCCGGTTTTTCTTCGATGCTGATTGCATTGCCCGAACTATCAAACTCCACTATACCGTATCTTTGCGGGTCGTTAACTTTATATGCAAAAATTGTTGCACCCGATTTAGTGGCTTCAACAGTTTTGTAAAAGAAATCTAGCTTACCATAAAAAATGTTATCGCCTAAAATCAAAGATACGTTATCATTACCTATAAAATTTTCGCCGATTATAAATGCTTCGGCAATTCCGTTGGGTGCTTTCTGAATTTCGTAATTGAAGTTTACGCCAATTGAAGATCCATCTTCGAATAGTTTTTTATATAGAGGAATTGTTTCGCTGTTGGAAATAATAAGTATGTCCCGTATTCCGGCAAGTAGAAGAACAGAAAGGGGATAATAAATCAACGGTTTATCATAAATAAGTGTTAATTGCTTACTGTAAATCTTTGAAATTGGATACATTCGCGAACCGGAACCTCCGGCAAGCACAATACCTTTCATTATTATTCCATTGGAAAGTGATTAATTATCGACCGTAATATAAGCCGTTTTGAGTAATAATTCCTTTTCGTTGAAGAAGTTGATTTTGTATTCACCTTTTTTTTCGAAACGGTATCTAAAAAAAGTGTCGTACCAATCGTAATTGATTGCAAACGATAAATTCATCGTATGGGGAATCGGGTGTCTTTTTTCTCCAGATGTTAACCAATAATTTATTGGATTTAAGCGGCATATTATTAATTAAGTAGATATACGCTTCGCCATTGGTTTTAAATAAGGAAATTTTTTCAAGAACACCGGCCGGTACTCCATTAACAACTCTTTCACAAAATACAATCCTGAGATCCTTAGTAAAATAAGCGGGTTGGGTATTCTCAACTTTTTTACTTTGCGGCTTTTCAATTGTAAGAGTAGAAGAAGCAAGTTTCTTTTTGTTAAAATCGCTGAATGAAATAGTATAAATTCCTTCCTCAGAAATTTTGTGGTTAAACGCAATCCAGTTTTTGTTTTTATCCGGTCTTAACATTTTATCGAAATTATTATGATCATAACGCGCTTCACT
>JBBIHP010000168.1:0-4003 GCA_037446915.1 Ignavibacteria bacterium | reverse complement strand
TTGCTTTGTGGGAACGCATCTTTCCGCTCATCGCTCTCCGCAGCAAATCGGCTTCTTCCAGAGTTAAACCTACAATGTGATGGGCAACTTTTATAACATCTTCCTGATAGACCATTACGCCGTATGTTTCGCCCAGATACTTTTCCATTTCGGGCACAAGATATTTTCTACGTTTAGGATCTTTATGCCTTTCCACAAATTCTCTCATCATACCCGATTCTGCAACACCGGGACGTATAACAGACGAAACCGCTGTAAGCATTTCAAATGTATCGCAATTAGTTCGCCGCAGAAGTGAGCGCATGCCCGGGCTCTCGATATAAAAGCACCCGATCGTTTCCCCTTCCCGTATTATCCTTTTAGTTTCTTCATCTTCAAACACTTTGTAATAATCGAATATGTTGAAGCCCGTTCCCTTTACAATTTTAGGAACCGCATCAAAGATTCTGGAATGATCCTTACTATTCGGCAGTTTATAAACCGACATATCCAGAAGAAGAGTATTGCTTGTTAACGGGGAATTTTTCATATTAATAGTGAACATTTGTGCACTATATTATAATTTGGCGGATACAAAGTCAATAGCTAAAAGCGGCTAATTAAAAATTTATATGAAAACCATTTTTCATCTTGATATGGATGCCTTCTTCGTTTCGGTAGAGAGGATTTTAGACCCATCACTGGAAGGAAAACCTGTTATTGTAGGTGGAGATCCGCACGGACGCGGTGTTGTAGCTGCTTGCAGTTACGAAGCCCGGCAATTCGGACTTCATTCCGCAATGCCTATCAGAAACGCTTTTAGATTATGTCCGCAAGGCATTTATCTGCATGGGCATGGAAAAGAGTACGGAAGGTTCTCAAGAGCCGTAAAACGCTTTTTAGAGCGTTATTTCCCTATTGTACAGCAAGCTTCGATTGATGAATTCTACCTCGACTTTACCGGTTGCGAAAAGATTTATGGCGAACCAGCCAAATTTGCCGAAAAGCTGCAAAATGAAATCTGGGATCGGTTCCACCTTCCAAGCTCTATAGGTATAGCATCCAATAAAACGATTGCAAAGATTGCATCGGACTTCAAAAAGCCGAGAGGAATTACGTTTGTACCCCCAGGCGGCGAGAAAGATTTTTTAGCACCCCTTCCTATAGAGAAAATACCGGGTATTGGCAAGGCAACTTTTCCGATGCTTCGTTCCAGAGGGTTCAGCATTGTAGGTGATATTGCAAAAGCATCCCCCGATTATTTATCCGCACTTTTAGGAAAGTTTGGAACCGAATTATGGGAGAAAGCCAACGGCAAAGGGAACGATATTCTTGTTACCGAACATGAACGGAAAAGTATTTCCAAAGAGACCACTTTCGATAAGGATATTATAAGCAGAACAAAAATCGAAGAGATACTTTTTGAACTTGTAAGCAAAGCATGCCAGCTTCTGCGGAATGAAAACTGGCAGACTTCAACAATATCGATAAAGCTGCGCTACACAGATTTTGTTACACTAACACGTGCAAAGACAATTGAACCGACCGATGATGACAAAGTTGTTTTTGAAATTGCTAAGGTTCTTTTTGAAAAATCATTCACACGAAGAGTCGGAATACGGTTGATTGGAATTCACTTAAGCAAATTAAATCACTATACAGAACAATGTATTTTATTTGAAGATAATGAAACAGTCCGTAAGCGGATGTTAAGAGCCGTTATGAAGATACGTGATAAGTACGGTTTTGATGCAATACGGATCGGTAAAACAGAGACAGATTAAAATTATGTTTACACTTCACGCACACTCTAATTATTCTCTGCTGGAAGGGACTATTCCGGTTGATGAACTTGTAATGTTTGCCAAGAAATCCGGAAGCCAGTTTGTTGCGTTAACCGATACTAACGCTATGTACGGACTTATTCAATTCTATAAAATCGCTAAAGAGAATAACATCAAGCCGCTTCCCGGTGCATGGATTGATGATCCCAGAAACAAGAACCTGAATGCGATCTTCATAGCAAAGAACAACGAAGGGTATTCGCAGCTTTGTAAGTTTATAACCACACGTAAGTTGAAAGAAAATTTTGCAATTACAGATTTATTCGTTCAACCGATTCATAACCTGTTTGTGCTTACTTCTTCTATTGATCTGTTAAAACAGATTAAAATTGATCTTGCACTAAGGCAGAATCTATTTCTTGAACTTACAATCACAGAAAAAAGTAAGAAGAGAACACGCGAACTATATGAATTTTCCAAAGTTAATAATCTGAAGATTGTTGCTGTTCACCCGGCGTATTTCATTAAGCCGGACGACTTTCTTCTTCACAAAGTTGTATCAGCCATAAAGCTTAATTCAACGCTCGAGAATATCACAAACGAAATGACAGTTGATGAAGAATATCATTTAAAGACTCACGATGAGTTGATAAAAGAGTGGCGTTCGCTTCCCGAGGCTGTGTGGAACGCCGAACGGATCGCTCAATCGTGTAATGTAGAACTTGATATCGGTCGTTACAAATTTCCTGTATTCCCTCTCCCGCCTGAAGAATCGGCGTTTTCGTTTTTATGGAAGATTGCATTCAACGGATTACAGGAACGGTACAAACCAATAACCGATGCCGCAGTAAAACGGCTTCAATACGAGCTGGAAGTGATTGACGAAATGGGGTTCTGCGATTACTTCCTTATAGTTTGGGATATTATACGCGAAGCCAAAAGCCGCGGCATGATGCACATAGGAAGGGGTTCGGCTGCAAATAGTCTGGTTTCTTATTGCCTCGGATTTACAGAAGTCGATCCGCTTAAATACAATCTTTATTTCGAGAGATTTCTTAACCGCGGACGTCTCTCTCCCCCGGATGTAGATCTCGATTTTTCATGGAAGGAACGGGACGAAATAATAAAGTATGTGTATGAAAAATACGGTTATGATAAAGTTGCGATGATCTCTACAACGGTTACATTCCGGGCACGTTCCGCTTTCCGCGAAGTTGCAAAAGTATTCGGTATATCGGAAGGAGAAATTTCGAAGTACAGCAAATTCATTCCGTGGACGAGCGCAAAGAACCTTATAAACATAGCTGAGAAATTTCCGGAGACACGCTCACTAAATTTTAAGAACGAGCCATGGAAAACAATAATTGAAATTGCTTCAAAGCTTTCAGGTTTTCCAAGACATCTGAGCATTCATCCATCAGGAATTGTAATTACACAGAACCAGATCACTAATTATGTTGCACTCGAATATGCAAAGAATAAAGGATTAGGATTGATTATCACTCAACCGGATATGTATCCGATTGAAGACTTAGGATTAATTAAGATTGACTTGCTCAGCCAGCGTTCATTAGGAGTTCTTAAAGAAACAATGAATAGAATAAACTCTAATTTCCCGGCCGATGAATTACAAAGCAAGATATTCAAAATCTGAATAGAAATTTTTGTTGAAACCTTAGACAGGATTTAAAAAGCATCTGGGTATGAATTGCAGAGGGGTTAGCAACCATACCCATTTGCCTGGAAGGTGTGACTACGGCACCTTCACTTTGAAATTAAATTTTTAACAAGAAAAAGAATAGAAAGCATTAAAAGAATTGCTAGACTGATGAATAATACTGCCCTCGTTTTCATAAACTTACCATAAGTTTTTCTGGTTATTATTTTTGTCCACCGGTTTCATCATTTTTTACTTAATGTTTGCAATTCACTATTTATAAGAAATTCTTGAAATAATCTTTAACTCTCGAATGCAAATTAAGACATGAAAGAGTGGAATTTTATAACAGAAACTATGAAACGATTGTCATAGGAAATGTGACAAAAAACATGTGTTTATAATTGGTCTAATGTGGAAATAACTATGGTGAGAATTAGGAAAGAGCTTTCTAGATAATGCCTTCAGAAGCAACAAAAACTTACTAAGAATAATGTGTATTAATTATATGGTTCTTTAAAATACAAAACCCGATATGTAATATCGGGTCTTTGTGGGAGCTAATGGATTCGAACCAATTACC
>JBBIHP010000167.1:0-4058 GCA_037446915.1 Ignavibacteria bacterium | reverse complement strand
GATGGAAAGCCGACAAATTATATTGATACACCCGAGACTTTTAATTACACCGTTGGAGCGACAAAAATTAATCCGGGGTTTGATGAGATTGTGAGTGATATGAAATCCGGCGAAATTAGAAAAGTGATCGTTCCATTTGCAAATGCATACGGCAACAACGGTTTTTATGCAAAAATGGTTGAAGGAAAAAAACGCTTTATCATTCCACCATTTACAAGTCTTGTTTATGAAGTTGAAGTTCTTGAAGCAAAATAAACATTCAATAATCTTGAGGGCTGAGTACGGTTTATTAACCGCCAGTCCTCAGGTTTTTTTATCCTTCAATAAATCTGTAGAACTTTTCAGATAATTTCTTTAAGATTCGTCAGAAAAATTGCGGGGACAACATGAAAAGGTTGAAAATACTTTTCCCACTGTTAGTTATTTTTATAGCCGGATGCGAAACCTCCTCTCAATTCAACGATGAGATGCCGATGCGGGAGTTAACCCCGTCCGAAAAACAGCTTGTTACCTCTGCCGAAAACTTTGCTTTAAAACTATTCAAAAAAATTGCTGAAGACGAACCCGGTAAAAATACCTTTATTTCCCCGTTAAGTATTTCTATGGCACTTGGCATGACTCTTAACGGCGCCGAAGGTAATACATACGAAGCTATGCGTAATACCCTTTCACTTTCAGGTATAACTCAGCAAGAGATCAATGAATCGTATCTGTCATTAATTCAGCTGCTTACAAAGATCGATAGCAAAGTAATAATGCAAATTGCAAACTCTATCTGGTATAGAAATACAATTACGGTAAAACCTGACTTTATTGAAACAAACAAAAAATATTTTAACGCAGTCATCAATCCGATGAACTTCAGCGACCCGGCAACTGTAAACACAATCAATAACTGGGTTAAAGAATCTACAAACGGAAAAATTGATAAGATTGTTGAGCAGATTGACCCGCAAACAATTATGTATCTTATTAACGCAATCTATTTTAAGGGCACGTGGCAGTACCAATTCGATAAGAGCAAAACAATGGATGATTATTTCAAGAAAGGATCTGGTGAACTTGTTCAATGCAGAATGATGAACCTCGAAACAGATTTTTATACTTCGTCCAATGATACTTTTACTATTCTGGATCTTCCTTACGGCAAAGGTAACTTCAGCATGACAATCCTGTTGCCCGCAAAAAATAAAGGGCTTAAAGACGTTATTAACACTTTAACCGATGCAACATGGAATAGCTCAATAAATAATTTGAGCAAAATGAAGAAGCAGCTCTACATGCCTAAGTTTAAGATGGAGTATAAAATAAAGCTGAACGAAACACTTAAATCGCTAGGAATGGAAATTGCCTTTGATCCTTACAACGCTAATTTCAAAAAAATATATGAGGGCGTGGGCAACGCCTACATAAGCGAAGTTGACCACAAAACATTTATCGATGTTAACGAAGAGGGAACCGAAGCCGCTGCTGTTACCTCTGTAACGGTTGGTGTTACTTCTATTCTGGATAATGTTATTAGACTTGATAGGCCGTTCATATTTGTAATAAGAGAGAAGAATAGCAATTGCATTTTGTTTATTGGTAAGCTTGAGGATCCGTCATAATTTTATCAAAGACTTCGACCCTGAAGATTGTGAAATTTAATTTAGTTCAAAACCCTCAAGGTCAATTACTTGCTTCCTTTGAAAAACCAACACACTACTTAAATAGAAGTTCGATTTCTTTCTTTAACAATGTTCTAATTGCATATATAAAAAATGTCGTCAGCAAAATAGACCAAACGTAAGACCAGATTAATTTTGATTTTCTTAATTCGTTAACTATCGTTTGATCTCTCTCATTATATAATTCAACATCAATCGGAGGGAAATAATAATAAACAAGTGGGTAGATTGCTAAATATATTATCGCCGCACTTAAAAAATAGATAAGCACCTTTCGCGAAGTCTTATTAAATGTTAGCACAAATGCCGCAAAAAGATAAATTTCCAGGCAAAGAATCACTTCTACTCCTCTTAGTAAAAAAAAGATCGTGTAATCGGTTCTTACCGGCGGATCGAAATTTTTTGCCATTTTCATTTGAATAATCCTATCGGAATACTCCGATGGAAAAACAGAGTTTTTTAATAAAACTAAAACGGAAATTGAAATCAGAATCCAACCGATTGTTTTAACTAACTTCCTGTTCTTCTCTTCAACGGTTAATTCTTCCATTTTTCCTCCAATTGCGAGTTTAAGCGGCATATCAATTTAAGTGATTGCATTTTCGGTCTTGGTCATAAATGATTTCAACAAACCACAACATACTATTCCTTTTTGTTCTGATTAGAATTTTTCTCTGCATAGGTTTTTGCAAAACTTTCCACAGCTCTTACAATTCTATAAAGCATGTGAAATAGAAATAAAACAGCGGCAACAGTTAATGCAAAATAAAAAAAGAAAATATATTCCACTCCGCCCATCATAATAATGCTCCTTATATTGTTAAAAAATACTTTTAGTAATTCACCAAATGTGAATGATCCGGAATAATAATCGGCGCAACATGATCTAACAACACAGTTAGATCACTTATTGTCGTAAGAGGGCAGAGTCTTAATAACTCGACAAATAGCAATTAAGACTATCAAAAACATAACGTATAGAATTATGATTAGCAAGCATTTTTTAAGTTGATTTGTCGGCAGTTACTCTGCGGTCTCTGCGTGAAAATCTTTCGGGGGATAATTAATCAACAATTATTTCCATCAAGCAATCTTTGCAGTTGAAGTGCAATCTGTATTTCCGGCTATCGTTTACAAGGTAGAAAGGTTCTGCAACTTTTTTGTCTGTATCAAATGGACAGAGTCCAAGCTCGTCTTTAATACAATATTTGCATGTCATTACAGTTTTACCGGAATGCTTTTTCTGTAATTCAAATCCATGTTCAATTTCCAGAGCGCCGTGTTCTCTATAAAATTTTTCTGAGAGTTTGTTTGTAACATTGAATTTATAATCCAGATTGACTTCGGGGACTTTTAGTTCTGAGTTCTTGGTTCTCGGTTCGGTGTTCTGTTTTACAAACTTAATTTTATGATTTTCTAAACGTTCGGTTTCCAGTCTCTGTAAGATTTTTCTCCTCATCTCATTGATATGGCCAATCTGAATGAATAGCGGCAAGTTGATGTTTAATGTCACAGATTCTATTTCGAAAATTGTATCACCGCTCTTTGCAAATTGTCTCTTTATAGTTTCATTTGCCTTGTCCTTGTTGACGGCAATTTCTTTTTTCAGTTCATAATTTTCTGAAACAGCTACACCGCCTTCATCTTTAGCGGTTACCTTTAGACCGTAATCAAGTTCTTCAACCGTTAACTCTGCTTTAATTTTTCTTTTACATTCCTGTTCCAATTTTTTTTCGAATGAATGATCGTAATTACGGTAGATTTTTGTGCCCGGTTTTATTCCATTTAATTCCTGTGTATAAACTGTTTTACCTTCAATGCGATTAACATACATCCCGACTAAATCACCCTCGTTATTATAATAACATAACCCGTCACCGTTAGAAATTCTTTCGGTTGTTCCGATCACAAAACCCCTTTTGTTCACTTCAGTAACCTTACCCAAATATTTGCCGGTTGATTTCGGTGAGTCGTGAGACGAAACAGGATCTGTTCTGTCATTGAAAAAGTAAGTTGTGTATCCCCGGTTAAACGTTCTCTCCGGGTCCGGTTCGAATGGAATAATTGAATAACCCGACGAAGCGCGTTCATATAAGTTGTTATTTCTTATTATGTCATCAATCTGCTGACGGTAGAGCGCCGTAATATTTTTAACGTAACTAACATCTTTTAACCGACCTTCTATTTTGAAAGAAGTAATTCCAGCATCAACAAGATCATTCAGATATTCTGAAAGATTCAAATCGCGGAGTGATAAAAGATGCTTGTTTTCAATCATCACTTTACCGTTTGCATCAACAAGCGAATACGGTAGCCGGCAATTTTGTGCACACTCACCCCGGTTTGCGCTCCTTCCTGTAAGCTCTTAACTCATATAGCACTGACCGCTAA
>JBBIHP010000166.1:0-4107 GCA_037446915.1 Ignavibacteria bacterium | reverse complement strand
TCTAAGCAGCGGTGTTTATTTTTACAAACTACAATTCAGTCAGTCTTCAAACGACCCCGGTTTTGTGCTCACAAGAAAATTAATTCTTGTGAAATAGTATAAAATATTATCTGACAATTTCTTTCCAATTGCAAACTCTAAAAAGATGTTAACAACTTAATCGGAAATATTTTGCAATGATTTCAATATTGCTACTCCCGCCAATAAGACTGCTCCAATTCCATGAACATCATTTATCGGAGCGGGACGTGTATAATAATGAATCAGCTCATCACTAGTTCCGGTTCCAGTGCAAACACCCTCTACATCGCCATTCGAATTTATTTTTGTCATCACACCTTCCCATCCTTTTAGAGCAATAGGCAAATAACGCTTATCGATTAGTCCTTTATTTACTGCATGGGCAATAGAATAAGTAAACATAGCACTACAAGAAGTTTCGAGATATGAATCAACTTTGTCCAGAAGTTGATGCCACAAACCACTTGAACTTTGATAACGGGAAATGCCGACAATATGTTTTTTCAATAATCTAATTAATTCATTTCGTTTCGGGTGATTTGCCGGTAGTCTCTCAAGTAAATCAATTTGCGCTAACATTGCCCATCCATTTGCCCTACCCCAAAATGCAACTCCGGGTCGTTGTTCATCAGAATACCAGCAATGATACATCAATCCATAATTAGTATTGAATAGGTATTTATGAAAATTAATTACCTGTTTTGCAGCATCATCAAAATATTTTTTTTCTCCGGTTAATTCACCCATACGGCATAAAAAAGAAATACCCATATAAAGATCGTCAGCCCATAAAGTGTATTTGTGAGGAAACTTTCTTACGAGAGTTCCCTCATTTAAACGGGCTTGTTTTTTTAGAATATGATTCGCTGCTTTGTCAATATATTCCTTGTAACGCTCTTGTTTATCCAACTTGTAAATTTCTATCAAACCAGCACCCATCGCACCGCAATCATCCAATTCTTCTAAAATAAATAGTTGACCGAATGGATAATTCCATTTACCCTGATTTGAATACTTCTCTTCGAAATATTTATAGTTATTAAATGAGAACTCAAGATTCTTTTTAACAAAATCACGGTACTTACTTTCTTTAAGTTGATCGGCTAAATCTATCATTGCAAGGTTAAGAACACCGTTCCAGTAACGCCAATCGTTGTATTCACTTACTGGTTTAAGTTCTGCATCAAGAGGAATTTCTGTGGTTGCAGAGTATTTATTTCCGGTTTTCTTGTCAACAAAATTAAATGCAGCATCCTTAAGAACAGCATCGGCAACCAAAAGAATTTTTGTTTTGGTTAATTCTTTTTCCTGAGCATGGATTAAGATGTTGCAACAAAAAAATAACAGCGAAATAAATAGCATATACTTCATTCTCAATTTCATCTTAATTCCTCCAGCATATTTCTAACCGGTTTAGCGTATAAGAATCATTTTTTTGTTTTGGAAAAAATTTCCCGACTTTAGTGAATAGAAATAGACGCCGGATGAAACCGGATTGTTATTGTTGTCAGTTGCATCCCACATTATCGAATAGCTTCCCCTTGTCTGATATGAATTAACTAGAGTCTTAACTTCTTCTCCCTTTAAATTGTAAACAGTAATTCTTACATTGTTTGATTCGCCCAAAGAATAATTAATTGTAGTTGCCGGATTGAATGGATTGGGATAGTTCTGAGCCAAGACATAATTCTCAGGAATGTTTTTATCGCCAGCCACATCAGATGGGAGGTTATCGTTTATAATTGCATAACTAATCCCATCAAACCAGGTTCTGGTAATATCTCCGGTCAAAGTTGCTGAACCGGTCCTAGTTGATTCATCATCAATAAAAATCTCTAATTCCTCACCAACATTTTTTTCAACTCTTCCCAGATAAGCCTGATAAAGATAAGTATTATCGTTTCCGCTTAATAATACCGGTACCTGATGAGAATTGTTTTCAACCTGCTTACAAGCCATTGACCGAAAGACCTGTAAATTATCTTGAGACAATCCGGCTTTAATCCTCCAATCGTAAGAAGGATTGCCCCAGAAATTTACCCACACATCATAAATACCTTTTTTAGGAAATGTAATTTTTGTTTTAATTGTTGGTGCATTTTCTCCACTTGTTTCGGATGATGTAAAAACAGATCCACCATTTCCAATTCCTGTTCTTTGATGCCATCGATTATCATATGCACCGCTACTATTATCGGGCCCGGTGAATGCAAGCGGAGATCCATCCGCAAAAGAAGTATTAAGTAACGAAGCATCAACGTAATTCATCTTAGAAGGAGTTTCATTTTTGCTTTCTATAATACCCACAACTGCAGCATCAAAACTTTGTGCTGTAATGTAAGATCCTCTGCACCAGAGTATTATCATATTATCATTATTCCATGCCGGAACAATTGGACGGACATTATCTCTTGTTGAATTTTGAGTTACCGGCATCCAAGTCCAAGTAACACCTTTATCCGAAGTAACCCCTTTGAATATTTCTCTAACTCCCAGATTAGTTGAATTATCTCTGGGATCATAAGGAGTAGAAATATAAAGCGTATTCGGATCATTTGGACACAAAGCGCCCAATCCAACATAATCCGCTTCTGAAGAATAAAATTTATATCCGGCTCTTCCCAGATACGAGTAAGACCAATTTTGTCCATCGTAACGACAGTAAACAAAATCGTGATCGGGATTAATGCTATTATCGGGATAGCCGGGGCTTTCAAATTGATTTGCACGCGCGGTAATTATTGCAGCTATTACACCATTATCATATCGAACAAGATCTGCTTGCCAGCACCGGTACAAGGTTCTGTTGCCAATTGTCGTTCCATTGCTGAATACTTTTGTAAAGTGCCAGTATGCCGGAATGAATGTTTCATCAAAAATATTTTCGTCAACTAAAGTTCCATCGGTCTTATATGCTTTACCATTTTTTATGTAACCATGGTAAATGCTGGTCAATGTATCCCGCGGATGCTGTTCCGTAAAAATAAAATCAATTCTATCAACACCATTACCCCAATACTTGTAATAACCTTTGTTATAAGAATTGCTCGAGTTTGTTGTTAGCTGTCCGCCAAACGTCCACGTATCACCCATGTTATCGGAAATAATAAAATTAGGACTGCGGTTATTGGCTCTGGAAAAATTATACATTCGCCCTTCGGCTGAGAGATAATAGAGATTGTTATATGCAATTGTATAGTTTGTTCCGCCGTTTCGTTTTGTCCAGTCATAAGATTGTTCCGGAGCCCAGGAGTTACCATCAAATATGCGATAACGGTTTTTGTATTGATCATAATGGTCGGAATACATTGCAATGTATTTACCATCTGTACGGACAAGAAAAGCCGGTGCATTGTGGTCATCGCTGCTAAGTTTTCCTAAATTATACCGGATGGATCTTCGCGATTTGATATCAAAAATTACAGCTTCATTCAATCCCGTTCTGTTCGATCCTCCAAATCCGGTTTGACATGCCGAGCTTCCAACAATTATTTTTTCCTTTGCAATATCTATAATTGCTCTCTCATCCTGAAACCAGCACCAGAGTCCGTTATCATTAAATTGAATAAGGTTACCATAGACAATATCCTTCTGGGATTGTGACATTAATTGACTATTCACGAGTAATAATAGAATTATAAAATGCTGTTTAGAGAGGATAGAACGAATCATAATAGTCCATTAGTTTATTCAATTAATTTTCTTCAATGTAATTTCATTCGCAAATTGTTTTACTTTTAGTCCGGTAACACTTCCCTTATCATCAAACAAAAATTCACCAAGACTGTATTCACCTTTTGAATAAAATTCTGATCAGGAGACTATGACTGTATTAATAAATGCATTTATATTTTCTGTTTTAACATCGGGAGGCATTCCGCCTCCGCACGACATAATTACTCTATTTCTATTACTCAATGATTTTATCAACTCCGATGTTATGTTAATTACATCATCCTTAGTTCCCGACGCAAGCACGTCGCGAGGAGGTATATTTCCCAGTAAAGTAATTTTATTCTGTGTTAATTCTTTCAACTCATTTAGAGTAATATCAAATCCCATGTTAAAAAGGTTAATCCCCATCCC
>JBBIHP010000165.1:0-4136 GCA_037446915.1 Ignavibacteria bacterium | reverse complement strand
TTGTTTCACTCACTCAAAAAGATTTTTCTGTTCTGGTCGGCACTGCATCAATGCTCTTCTCGGGTTTTACTTCTGGTTGTATTGGTGGAATCCTTGCATTAGCTAATATAGCCCCAGAAAAATGTAGATCAATTCAATCTTTAATAGAAAATGACAACTTAAAAGAAGCACTTGATATACAAAACAGAATGATTCCTGTTAATAAAGCTGTTACTGCTAAATTTGGAGTGGCAGGATTAAAAGCTGCTATGGATATGCTCGGCTATTTCGGAGGCGAACCAAGAGCTCCTCTTTCTCCAATAAATGAAAAGAGTTTGGAAGAACTTAAACAAATACTTCTTATAGCCGGCTTGCAATAACTGATTAAAAATATCTTTTCAATAAATCGGTCCATTTATGAAAACATGGAAATTATTAGCCGTTGTTTTCTTTATATCGTTTTTTATCAACCATGCTCAAACTAAATTATTATCACTCCCCTCTGAGCGCGAAAAACTTCTGATGGATTTTAACTGGAGATTTCACTTCGGCAATTCAGAAGATTATCAGAAAGACTTTAATTATGGTCTTGAAGAACCGTTCGCAAAAGCCGGTGCAGGTAACGGCGTTTTAAGAAACGATTTTGTTGACTCTACCTGGAGAAAATTAGATCTACCACATGATTGGGCAGTTGAACTTCCATTTCAAAATCGAATTGAAGATGATCAAATAGTTGCACACGGTTATAAACCGATCGGCAAAAAATTCCCTGAAACAAGTATCGGCTGGTACAGAAAAACATTTAGTATTCCTTCAAGCGATAGAGGAAAAAGATTTACAATAAAGTTCGATGGAGTTTTCCGGGATTGTCATGTCTGGCTTAACGGACATCTGCTTGGAAGAAATTTGAGCGGATACAGTGAGTTCAGTTATGATATAACTGACTATTTACTTTACGACAAACCGAATGCACTTGTAGTTAGAGTTGATGCAACATTTTATGAAGGTTGGTTTTACGAAGGCGCTGGAATTTACCGCCATGTCTGGCTTATTAAAACTAATCCGCTTCACATTCCTCTCTATGGAACATATGTTACAACCGAAGTATTGAATGGTAGTGCTGACATTAAGGTTGAAACTGATCTGAAAAATGATTTTAACTCTGCTCAGAAATTTGTACTTCATTCTTTTATAATAGACAGTAAGAATAATCTTGTCGGCAGTAATTTAAATAAAGTTGAGATTGATCCATCTGAACAAAAAAAGATTACAGAGAAAATTAACATTAAGAACCCTTCGCTTTGGTCAATTGAAACACCAATACTTTATAAGCTTGTTTCGGTAATTGAAAAAAATAACCGGGTTGTTGATAGAGTTGAAACTATATTTGGTATAAGAACAATTCATTTTGATAAGGACAAAGGGTTTTTCTTAAATGGGAAACATGTCAAAATAAAAGGTGTCTGCTGCCATCAGGATCATGCCGGTGTTGGTTCAGCATTACCTGATCGGCTTCAATATTATAGAATCGAGTTGCTGAAAGAAATGGGTTGTAATGCCTACCGTACTAGTCATAATCCACCCACGAATGAATTGCTCGAAGCTTGTGACAAACTTGGTATGCTTGTTCTGGATGAAAACAGATTGATGGGAAGCAGTCCTGAGTTTATAAATCAATTCGAACGATTAATTCTCCGGGATAGAAACCATCCTTCGGTGATTGCATGGTCACTCGGTAACGAAGAATGGGCAATTCAAACAACAGAGATCGGAAAACAAATTGCTTTATCACTTATGCAAATTCAAAAAAGGCTCGATCCGTCGAGACTATCAACTTACGCTGCTAATACTCCAAAGTATGATGGAATAAATAGTGTGATTGATTTGCGGGGATTTAACTATATGAAAATTTGCAACATCGATAAATACCGGAAGGAGCATCCCGAACAAATTTTATGGGGAACAGAAGAAGTAAGTAATCTGTGCACCCGCGGAATTTATTCCAATATTCCCGAAGAAGGATTTATGGCAGATTATGATACTAACTTCCCGGGGTGGGGATCGACTGCAGAAAAATTCTGGACTTTTTATGACGAGCGCGAATGGCTCGCCGGAGGATTTGTCTGGACGGGATTCGATTATCGTGGCGAACCGACTCCATATAAGTGGCCATGCATAAACTCTCATTTTGGAATTATGGATATGTGCGGGTTTCCAAAAAACGTTTATTACTATTATCAGTCATGGTGGAGTAACAAAGATGTTCTTCATATTTTCCCTCACTGGAACTGGCAAGGGAAAGTTGGAGATACAATAAACGTTTGGTGTTATTCGAACTGCGATAATGTAGAATTGTTTTTAAATGGAAGAAGTCTGGGTAAAAAAGATGTAATTAAAAATTCTCATCTGGAATGGAATGTTGTTTATGAACCGGGAATTCTGGAAGCTAAGGGAATGAAAAATGGAAAAGAAATTTTCTCCAAAGTGCAAACAACAGGAGAAACTTATACGGTAGTTTTAACTCCCGATAGAAAATTGATAAGTGCGGATGGTGAGGATATTTCGATTGTAAACGTAACGGCAATTGATTCAGAAGGCAATGAAGTTCCGACTGCAAATGAATCGTTGATCTTCGAAATAAAAGGTAACGGGAAAATAATTGGAGTTGGTAATGGTAACCCCAGCAGTCACGAACCGGATAAATACCTTAAAGGAAATTACAAGCGGAGTCTTTTCAATGGCAAATGTCAGGTAATTGTTCAATCAACAAAGGATGCCGGAAAAATAATTCTTACTGCCCGTTCAGAAAGATTAAAAACATCAGCGGTTGAGATAAACACAGTAGCTACCGAAATTAGACCTGCTGTAAAATAAATTTTTAATTATCAGAGGAAAATTATGAGTAATTCTTTTACACCTTATAACAGAATATTGATGGGACCCGGTCCATCAAATGTAAATCCAAAAGTCTTACAGGCACTATCCAAACCGGCTCTTGGTCATCTCGATCCGCAATTCATCGGATTGATGGATGAAATAAAAGACCTGCTTAAGTACACTTTTAAAACTAAAAACGATGCAACGTTTGTTCTTTCCGGTCCCGGTTCTCTAGGAATGGAAGCTTGTCTTGTAAATCTTATTCAACCGGGCGATAAAGTTATTGTATGTGTCGGCGGATATTTTGCAAATAGAATGACTCAAATTGTAGAGAAAATAGGGGGCAACCTTATTGTAGTAAAAGAAATCTGGGGACGTGCAATCGAACCACAAAAATTGGAAGAAGCTCTTAAACTAAATCCCGATACAAAGGTGGTTGCATTTGTACATGCTGAAACATCAACCGGAGCTTTGTCGGATATAAAGACACTTTCTGAAATTGCACACAAGTTTGGTGCAATGGTAATTGCAGACACGGTTACTTCACTCGGTGCGGTTGAAGTCCGGATTGATGATTGGCAAATTGATGCTGCGTATTCATGTTCTCAAAAAGGTCTTGCGTGTATTGCGGGTATGTCCCCTATTACATTCAACTCCCGCGCAGTTGATTTTATCAAGAACAGAAAACTTCCAGTACAAAGCTGGTTCAACGATTTGAATCTTTTATTAAGTTATTGGAATGGTCCCGGTAAAAGAGCTTATCATCATACAGCGCCAAGTAATCAGTTCTATGGATTGCATGAAGCATTGCAGTTATTGAGAGAAGAAGGAATTGAAAACTCATGGCAAAGGCACAAAGAAAATAGTGTTAAATTAATTTTACGACTGAAAGAATTGGGATTAGAACCGCTCGTTCCTGAAAATGAGAGAATACCAAACCTTCTAACAATTAAAATTCCGGATGGAGTTGATGAATTAAAAGTAAGAACTGACTTACTGAACAAGCACAATCTTGAAATTGGAGCGGGATTAGGTGAACTTGCCGGTAAAGTCTGGCGAATCGGTTTGATGGGTTACAACTCAAATGAAAAAATGATTGATTATTGTATTAACGCATTAAAAGATGTATTGAAATAGCAAACCGGAATTGATAAAGATTAGTCCTAAAAAAAATTTGAAAAAATAACTTGACAATTCGGTGGATAAAATTTATTTTCACTTTAGAAATTAAAGCACTTTGTTAAAGAGGAATAAATGGACGATAAAACAGCATTAGAGGA
>JBBIHP010000164.1:0-4156 GCA_037446915.1 Ignavibacteria bacterium | reverse complement strand
GAAAATGAGGGTTGGATTACCGGATATAAAACATTTTCTAATCATGGAATTGGTTTAATCATGCATACAATTGATGGTGGAAAAACATTTGAAAAACAGCTTGAGGTTATTTCACAAAACCAGTTTGGAGCAACCTTATTTAGAGCTATTAAATTTGGAAATAATAAAATTGGTTGGGCATTGGCAGTTGACGAGGTTAGTAATCTAAGTAAAACGAAAGTCTATAGAACTGATAACGGAGGAGAAACTTGGATACAAATAAGTCAGATAACTTCCCCGTCAATAGAATTGAAAATTGCTAAAGACGACACTTTATGGTGTCCTTCTATTTCCGGTTTTTCAGCATCTATTGACGGTGGATATAATTGGATTTCATCGACTAGTAACTATAGTAGTTCAATTGCTGTTTGTCCATTAACTGGACTAAAAGGATGGATTAGTTATTACGATGTATTTAACACCAACAGAATGGTCCTATACACAGATGATTTGGGTAAAACTTGGCAGCAAGAATTAAATATTAAAGAATTAATTTGGGCAATATCTAGTGCTGATAATTATGTATGGTTAGTTGGTACAAATGGACTAATTATGAAAAGAAGCCCACTTATTAGTTCTGTAGAGAAAAACTCTAGTATTCCGACTACATTTCGCTTATATCAAAATTTTCCAAATCCGTTTAATAATCTTACAAACATACAATTTGACATGCTAGCAGGTTCAGAAGTTAATATTAGTATTTACAACAGTATCGGTCAAATTATTAAGAAGTATTCTTTTTCATTTCTTAATGCCGGCACACATTTTATTACTTGGGATGGTAGCGAGCAACAAGGGAGACCACTTTCAAGCGGTATATATCTGCTAGTATTTCTGGTCAATTCAAAAATATTCTCTCAGAAGATGGTATATATGAAATAGGATATTATTATGAAAATTTTAGTAGTAGTTTTATTATTTACAGCAACTTTTACATTATCACAACAATTATATAGAAACAATACATACGACTCACTTGCAATTTTACTAATAAGCAACGGACAACATCCAAGTGCGGTATTAACAGAGAACAATGATATAGTTTGTACAGCAACAAATTGGATTGAGCACTTTCCACTGATAGCAGAGCGAATTAACGGTAGTGGTAAACTTTTATGGAACAATGTTCAGGTTAGTAAACCCCAGAATTCACTCGACCAAAATGGTATCGGTACAATTATATTGCCCCGTTCAGATGGCGGTGCATATTTCATTTTTACGTTTGATGAGTATCGGTATCGAGAGAACCATGCCCAATTTTATGCTAGTTATCCACATATTCAATTGGTCGATTATATGGGTAATCCCCAGTGGGGCACAGATGGAATTCGATTAACCAATCTGATAGTAAGTCACCATAATCTAGTTCGAATTCGTGCAGCAAATTATAATAGCGAGGGAGATATTATAGTTTATTGGGACTGGTTCGAAATAGATTCTACTTCAAACACCAAGCAAGGAGTATATTCTCAAAAAATTAATTCAATAACCGGTCAATTACTTTGGGGAAATACCGGCAAAAAAATATTTGACAATACTTCTTGGTTTATAACTACAAACAGTAAAGGTCTTGTTTTTATTGATCATAGAGATTCTGTTATTTGTTTTGATTCGGAAGGAAAAACTCTTTGGGATTATCCTTTGCTAACCGGTATAAAAAATGGCCACTCAATTCTTTCTGCTTCCAATGTAAATGGTGATTTATTAATTCTGTATGACACCGATCAAGATCTCCGAGGAAGATTAATTGATGCTACCGGATTTTTAGTCTGGAGCGATAAGATCTTAACAAATTCTATCCAAAGAATATTACCTTCAACTCAAATTGTTGGGTGGGGTAATGATCGGTGGATAATTAAATCTGGACAAATAGGGAATTCAATATGTTGTGTAGATAGAAATGGAATTACGCTTTGGGAGTTTATGGAAATTAATAGAATTCTTACAGCAATACCTGTAGATGATGAATCAATTTTTGTTTCATACCAAAAACCAAGAGAAGATGAAGAATCTGTCTATTACTTGGTGTTACAAAAAATTGACAAGAGTGGAAGAATTGTGTGGAATACAGAGGGCGTCAAATTGTTTCATAATATTTCAGTCAATTGTAGAATTCTACCGGATTACTTTGGAGGTGCGTATATTATTTTTGATGCTCTAACCCAATACGAACCAATCTATCGTGCTCGTGGGGTCTATCTGCAAAAGGTAGATAAAAATGGCATAGTTAACATAATTACGTCGGTAAATAACGAAAAGAAAATTGTAGGGGCAAATTCAATTAATTCTTTAGTTTGTTATCCAAATCCATCAAGAGAAATAACCAATTTCATATTAAAAGTCGGAGATAAAGTTCAAGCAAACGAATTAGTTATATATGATATTCTTGG
The DNA here is from genome assembly GCA_037446915.1 of Ignavibacteria bacterium. Lineage (GTDB taxonomy): Bacteria > Bacteroidota > Ignavibacteria > Ignavibacteriales > Melioribacteraceae > DSXH01. The sequence continues at coordinate 1,727 of JBBIHP010000164.1, read as the reverse complement.
TCGGCGTATCAAAATAATTAATTATGAAAATTCGTCAACTGAAGAGATATTTTTCCGCTGGGACGGCACGGAGAGTTCCGGTAGAAAAGCAGCCCCGGGAATTTATTTTTTTAACATTAAAACGACAAACAAATTAGTAATAAACGGAAAAGTCCTTAGATTAAAATAATAAAGGGGGAAATAACAATGAATCAAATTAAGCTTAGTTTATTATTTATTATTATTTCTACCAGTTACGTTTTTGCATGCTGGTATGATACGGGCTGGACTTCTTATTTTCAACCTAATGGAATCAAATTCATAGCCAGGATGTATGGTGATGAGTATGAACATCATTTCGAAACCAAAGAGGGATATTCTATAGAAAAGAATGTATTGGACGGTTTCTACTATTACGCGACGGGAGTAAATAAGGGGAGTTTTTTATTATCTAACCTAAAAGTTGGAATCGATGCTCCACAAGGGATTCCCAAATATTTAATCTCTTCTAATCCGAATCGGCAAAAAGTTTACAGTCCCGCGGGTAATTTTTCTTCTTTTGGGTCTCAACAGTTAGGCAAAACCACTGGGTCAATGATAACATTAAAAGTCCTTTTAGTTGAGTTTCAGGATATAAGAGGGAGAGCAACATATTCAAGGAATAATTTTCAAAATATGTTATCGGGCGACAATTATATAGTCTCTCCTGACGGAGATGCAACTTTTGGTAGTATGAAATATTATTATAAGAGAATGTCAAACGATCAACTAATAGTGAATGCAATAATTCTAAATAATACAGGGATTGGAGACAAACCAATTTGGGTAAGAGTACCTCATAATAAAAATGAATACTATAATAATTATTACGACTTTGATGCCGATGCCTATAATGCAGGAATTGCCGCTGGGTACGATTTATCAACTGATTATTCAACTCATTTAGTCTATATATATGCTGGTAATTTTTACACGGGAGGTTTAACCCCACACCCCGGGGGCAGTGGAAGTAACCTACGATATGTTATGTGTGAGCTTTGGGGTGGTCGTATTGGCGGACACTATAACGAAGATAATCCTGATCATTATCATCCTTTTGCTCACATCGGAATACATTGCCACGAGTTTGGTCATTTGCTTGGGTTCAATGACATCTATGGGTATAACCATTTAGATTGGTCTTTGATGGGAGATGGATGTGATATGGGACCCAATTATAGAGGCGAGCGCCCAGCTCCAATCGATCCTCATAATAGACACTTAAGAGATTGGATTGAAAACTGGATTACTATTCAGACACCGGCTACGCCTAATTCTGGTGTAAACTTAAATTATGCAGAAGTAAATCCAACTATTTTTAAAATAGAAACTATTAACGATATATATTACTTTGAAAATAGACGGTATCAGGATTTTGGATCATATTGTCCAGGGTATTATGAAGGTAGCGGAAACGGTGGAATACTAGTTTGGCATGTCAAAAGAGATCAGCCATATAGAACAGAATTAATTCAAGCGGATGGAACGGGATATCCTATAAACGAAGGATATGGAGATTTATGGCCTGGCAGTAATAACAATAGAAACCTAAACGATTTTTTATCAATCAACTGCAAGAATTTTGATGGGACTAATTCTAATATTATAATGCACAATATAAGCAATCCAGCCGTCTCAATGACCGCAGTCTTAGGGGGTCAATGGTTTGGAAATATACCATCTAATATTACATTTAATGGAGAGGTTAA
>JBBIHP010000163.1:0-4229 GCA_037446915.1 Ignavibacteria bacterium | reverse complement strand
ATGTTGTATTAGTTATGAAGAACATTCACCCTCCAAATCCAATAATTGGACAAGAAGTTAAAATCGGTATTATAGGTTGGAATCCAGGCAAGAATAAGGCTGTATTCACTTGTAAATTGTATGAAATATTGAATAATGGAATCAAATTATTAATAAAGGAGGAAAGTGTAGAACTCACTAATATTGAAGATGCTGGTTTTTATTTATCACAAGTCGAATATAGAATTGAATCATTAACCTCAAAAAGAACATTTGAATATTATGCTGATTATCCACTAGATGAAGACACAACTAATAATAGAAGATCATTTACAGTTCGACCCGGTTATCCAAGCGGATCAGTCGTAATAAATGAAATAATGTACAATCCGCTTAACGGCGAACCGGAGTGGATTGAGCTCTACAATAAATCGATTTACAATATTGATCTGGAAGAATGGTCAATAACAGATATTTTAACAACTCCTGTTAAAACAAAACTTCAACCCAAAGGAATTACTTTTCCACCCAACACATTTTTAGTAATATCAAAAGACGGGGTTATTAATAATTTCCACAGGTCGATTCCTTCGCAGCTTCTCATCAACACATTTGCAAATCTTAATAACGATGCAGACGGTGTTGTAATTAAAGACGCTAACGATGGAACAATTGATTCGGTCCGTTACGACAAATCCTGGGGAGGTGAAAACGGAAAATCATTGGAGAGAATTAACTTATCCGGTTCATCAAACGATCGGCTCAACTGGGGTTCATCAAAAGATATTGAACTAAGTACACCGGGAAGAATTAACAGCGTTTCTCCCAAAGATTACGATTTAACTATAACCGGAATTTCTATTGTTCCTCTTTATGCTTCGTTTGATGAAGATGTTAACATTGCAGCAAAAGTTTTTAATAACGGAACAAAATCTGCCGATCAATTTACAGTTCAATTTTATTTTATCTCGGGTAATGACACGTCATATTTCAGTCAGGGAAACGGATCTAATTTATCCTCGAAGGACTCTGTACTAATTCACTCTGTGTTAAAAATAAAACTCGATAATCCGCGGCGTGTTTACTGCAAAGTTATTTTTGCTAAGGACATGGATAATCTTAATAATTTTTACGTTGCGGATGTAAATACCGGTTATAAAAGGAATTCTCTTCTTATTAGTGAAATAATGTACAATCCTCTTGATGGCGAACCCGAGTGGATTGAAATTGTAAATAACTCGGGCACACAAATAAATCTTAAAGACTGGAAAGTAGCAGACCTTATTCCTTCTATTACAAAAATTTCTATCTCTGGCGTAAATAAAATATTGCAGCCGGGCGAATATGCAGTATTAACTCCCGACACAAATAAATTTATGTTCATTCCTCCTAAAAATTTTCTTCAGGTTAAATTCGGTTCACTCGGCAATACAAATGACGGTGTTGCAATCTTTGATTTCCGCGGTGCGGTGATAGATAGCTTTATTTATAATTCAAAGTGGGGCGGATCTAAAGGATTCTCGCTTGAAAGAATTTCATTAAATGTTGCTTCTACGGACAGTTCAAATTGGGCTACATCATTAAATAGATACGGAGCTACACCGGGGTTTCAGAATTCAATTTTTTCTGTACCCAACTATAAAAAGGGGAACCTGGTTATAAATGAAATTATGTTCGATCCCGCAACCGGCAATTCTGAGTTTATCGAATTATATAACACATCCTCCGATTCGATGCAATTAGGTGGAATGAATTTGATATATGGAAGTAATAAGAAAGTCCCGGTATCAAAAATCTGGTATAAAATTCCACCTGGAGCGTATTTAATTTTTGCAAGTGATTCAACCGTTTATAACAATTATAATTACCTTAAGCTGCAAGGCAATTATCTTCTTTTCAACAGCTCAATAAGTTTATCTAACGATGGCTCAATGCTTGTTATTAAAGACGGACGCAATACGACTCTCGATTCGGTTTATTATTCCCCCAAATGGCATAATAAAAATTTATTAACAACAAAGAACAGATCAATTGAACGACTTAATCCATTGTTAGGATCGAACGACAACACAAACTGGAGTTCGTCAGTTGCGCCTGATGGAGCTTCACCGGGCAAACCGAATTCTATTTTCACAGAAACAGCTACAACCGAATCGAAAGCGGTCATAACGCCAAATCCGTTTTCGCCTGATAATGACGGATTCGAAGACTTTGCAACAATCAATTTTAATATTGCTCAAAAGTTGGCACAGGTTCGAATAAAAGTATTCGACAGTCAGGGACGCCTTGTTAGAAACGTCGCCCATAACCGTCCTTCAGGTCCAAGTAACTCGGTGATTTTTGACGGACTTGATGATAGCGGGCGGGCACTCAGAATCGGAATTTATATATTGCTTATTGAAATTGTAACCGATTCTGGCCAAAGCGATTTGATAAAACTGCCGGTAGTAATTGCACGAAAACTTTAACTAATATAGATAGGAACATGAACACATCACAATTAATCGAAGAATTTCTGAAACAGAAAAATATTGCCGTTGCCGGTATGTCTAGAAAACCGCAAGGCGCTGTTGGAAATCTGGTTTACAAAAAATTCAAGGATGCCGGTTATAATGTATTTGCAATTAATCCGAATGCAGATGAGATTGAAGGAGAGAAATGTTATAGAACATTAAAGTCTATTCCAACAAAACCCGATGCTGTATTTATTTCCACTCACCCCGATCAATCATTAGAGGTTGTAAAGGACTGTGCTGAACTTGGTATTAATAAAGTCTGGTTCCACAGATCATTCGGAAAGGGAAGTTATGATAAGGATGCTGAAAATTTCTGCAAAGAAAAAGGAATTGATGCAATAATCTATGCTTGCCCGATGATGTATGTTAAACCGGTTGACTTTGGACATAAGTGTATAAAGTTCTTTATGAAGATAAGCGGAAAGCTTAAATAACTTTTATCGGTCGTTTTGTTCAAACAATTCTTTTGTTAAAACAGTAATATAGAGACAAAACTTTGTGTCTTAATGTTCCGTTGGCAATTTAAGAAGCGGAAGAAGAAAACATGCTACAAAGTCACTAAGACACCAATAATAAAGTATTACTCAAATTTAACTACGTTTAAATCGCTGTCACCAACTATGTAAGCATAGTTACTATATAAGACTATAGAACGTGCATTACCATCTAGTGCAAGCTCTTTTACTATTTTGGGATTTGTAATATCTGTAACATCAACAATTACAAGATCTTTATTACCCGCAGCAAGAAACGCATAATATTTATTGGTGCTTTGCTTATACAATATTTTAGAATCGTGAACATCACCGCCTATTACCAGACTCGATCTAACTGCTGGAAAGCCTTGCCGGCTGCTAACAGGTTGAATAAAGTAAACTCCGCTTTCTGCACCAATACACGCCTTATCTGTCCACGTTGAAGCCGATAATAATTTAGCTGTTATACTTAATGATGGCGAGGAAGAAGGAACGGTAGGTAACAGAATAGTATCATAAAATTTTACTTTACCGTCATAATCGGCAACTATTAAATCGGCTTGAGTTGTAATTCCAACCCCCATTGAAAATGCAGATTGGTCAACAGAAAATTCCATGGTTGGCTGATAAGCATTTGCAATATTAAAGACTCTTACACCGCGGCTAAGCTGCGATGCAACGTAGAGCCGGCTTCCATCGGATTCAATGTCACTATAAAATCCCCCGGCAATAAATGATTTGGTAATTGGATCGAGATAAGCGTTGCCATGAATTTCAAAAATTGTTAATCCGTTTCCACCGCATCCAGCAAACAAATTTAAAGTAGAGTTGTCGAATCTTTTTGCATATAGATCATAAACAGTAGTAAGAGCAATTTTTTTTCTGAATTCCGGATTCTCGGGGTCAGAAATTCTATAGATGGAAAGACCGGTCAGGTCGCCAACGTATAAAGCGCTGTTAATTGCTTCAACTGCTTCTCCGCCGTTTAATCCTGTTATTCGTTTTACTACTTTAATGTTGGGAAAAGGATTATCGCTTGTGGCTGGATTGGTGGGGTTCGAATCGTCGTCTTTTTTTTCATCGCAACTTACAACAATTAGTAAAACCAGAATTGCAGAAAGAATAATTTTTAGATAAGCTTTCATTTTGTGCTCCGGCATTTTGGGTGGTGTATTTAGTAAATTTTCCGTAATTAAATTAGAGATTAATATAATTTGCTTCAAGTAAATGTGGATGACGTAAATCAATCCCAAATATA
>JBBIHP010000162.1:0-4231 GCA_037446915.1 Ignavibacteria bacterium | reverse complement strand
CCCGGGGTCGCGGATGCAGTATTCAACAGCGGGGACTCATCTTTTATCGGCTCTATTAACACGCGCTACAGGTAAATCAACTTTCGATTTTGCAAAAGAAAATTTTTTTGGTCCGTGCGGATTTGATGTGCGCAACTGGCTTAAGGATCCTCAGGGAAATTATTTCGGTGGTAACGATATCTATCTTACTACACGCGACATGGCTGTACTGGGATTGATCTACATGAAAAATGGAAAGCTCGATGGAAAACAGATTGTACCGGAAGGCTGGGTTGCAAATTCACTCATAACATATTCCGGCTCTTCAACTATTCCGTGGGGAAATTTAAACAAGGTTGGTTACGGTTATTTATGGTGGCTTGGTGAAGTGAACGGTTATAAAATCTTTACCGGAATAGGGCACGGCGGTCAATTTGTTTTTTGTGTTCCGCAGCTTAATATGATTGTTGCGGTTCAATCGTATCCGGATTCTGATTGGGCGACCGCAGACCAGCAGGAGCGCATTGCAATAAATATTATTGCAACTTACATTTTACCCGCAGCATTATAATATTTATTTAAATGATGCTGATTTTTTATGATCCCGCGGGGGGATAACATGAAAAGCAAATTACCTGAACGGAAACAATTACGCTACAAAGATTTCGATTACAGCAATCCCGGTTATTATTTTATAACAATTTGTTCAGATGATAAAGAAGAAATATTCGGACGGATTGAGAAAGGTAAAATGATTTTAAGCGAATACGGTTGGATTGTTGACAAATGCTGGAATTTAATACCGGAACATTTTACAAATGTCGAATTGGATCAATTTCAAATAATGCCGAATCATTTGCACGGAATTATAATTATTAATCCTGTAGGGGATGGGTCCCCCATCCCCTACAAGGGAAAACAAAATAACATGTCCCCCATCCATGATAAAATTGCGATAGAAAACGAAATTAATTCAGAGAAAATAAACGTGCGGGACGGGAAACCCGTCCCCAACGTTAAAAATAGTAGATTATCAGATATCGTTGCATATTTTAAATATATGGCTACGAAGGAAGTTAATTTAATTAGTAAAACACCCGGTAAAAAAATCTTTCAGCGTTCCTTTTATGATCGAATTATCCGCAACGAAAAAGAATTATATAACATACGTAAATACATTATTGAAAATCCTCTTCGGTGGAAATATGAAAAAGAGACACCAGAAAATCTCGATATGTCATTTTGAATGAATACCGACACAGTCGGGAGACGAATGCCGAAGGCAGCCCCCACGGGAGAATCTTAATGCCGATTTACTTTTAATTATCTTATAATGTAAGATTCTTAATCTCGCAGTGCTCGATTCAGAATGACAAAGCGTTTTCGATTGTCTTTCTTCTTAACGAAGCGAAGAGTGTTTTTCCAGGTAGATGAAAATGAGATAGATATTACGATAGCAATGATTCTGCCGGTACCTTGAATTTAGTATGAAGAGCTTTCATCATTTTTACTGTAAGTTCGCGCTTGCCGCTTAAGATTTCCGAGACTCTGTTCTTTCCTCCAATAGCCCCGGCAAGATCTGATTGTTTTAAGCCAAGTTGTTCCATCCGGAATTTTATTGCTTCAATCGGGTTCGGCGGTGCAATTGAAAAATGTTTCTGTTCGTAAGCTTCAACCAGGGTGACCAGCACATCAAGCATATCACCTTCCGGGGTCCCGGGTCTTGCATCAAAAAGCTCGTCTATTTTCTTAAGGGCATCATTGTAATCTTTTTTTGTTTTTATCGGTTTGATAGTCATTTAGACCTCCTCTGCATTTATCTTATTGTACTCTTTATGAGTACCGATAAACCTTATATAAACTATTTGAAAACTATAATTAATAGCGGTTACTAATCTGTAATCATTCCCTTTAATGTTGAACACGACCCTGTTATTTTTCAATATGCTCGCCGTTCTGTATAAGGATACTATTTCTGAAGGTTTACGCCACTCAGCTTTTTTTGCCTCGGCGAACCATGCTTTTAATGGCTGTTCGGCATCTCTGTGCTTCAGCCAGAAATCCTTTAGTTTTTTTATTGATATAACACGCACGGACAAATATAATGAGTTCCCATATTGGGAACAAGTTAAATTTTATATTTTCTTCCCTCCCTTCAAAAATCTAAATGACTATTGAAAGCATGTCGTCATTCCGGGCTTGACCCGGAATCTGGTCGCACCACGATTATTTTATGCGCAGATCCTGATTTTCATCTGGATGACATTTCCTCCTGTCATTCCGGAGAATGCCGGAATCTGATCGTTACAGCACTCTATCATGTGCAGATTCTGATTTGATCCTGACTTTCGTCAGGACAGGATCAGAAGGACAGAACACTTAGAGGCACCTGTCATGCTGAACCTGTTTCAGCATCTAATCGTATAATACTTATTACTGTGCAGATTCTGATTTGATCCTGACTTTCGTCAGGACAGGATCAGAAGGACAGAACACTTAGAGGCACCTGTCATGCTGAATTTAATTCAGCATCTAATTGTATCAAACTTATTCCAGCGCAGATTCTGATTTACATCAGAATGACAAGGTGCTCTTACCGTCCCTTTATATTGGTATGTACAATTACGATTGTACTAACGATATTGCTGACGAAAAATATAATCGGTTTGCAGTATGAAAACATATCCCGTATTATTTCTCCTCGCGCTTTTTAACGTAACATGCAAAGAGGATTCATCAAATGCTAATGCACCGGAGAACAATCCGCCGATTCAATCGGAACATTTTGCCTTCGAACTCTACGACGGACTTTCCAATTCCACTGCAGCGCCGGTACTAACTAAGCTGAATGAAAATTACGACAGGATTCTTTCCGACCTTGAGCTTACTTCCATACCAAAAGTAAATGTTCAGATCTGGAACGATGAAACACATTTCCAGAACGATATGAAACGCGATATAGGAATTAATTACTGGGGCTCTACAGGTTACATTTATAACCGGACTACTATGAGGGTTCTTAACCGGAATAATCTGCCTCAGACCGTTCTGCACGAGTTTGCTCACATAGTTTCTCTCTACGTGAACAGCAGTATAGGCAATAATCCGCGGTGGTTCTGGGAAGCGGTTGCTCTTTACGAAGCGGGCGACTTCGTCCACCCGCGTAATATCTCGTATTTAACTGCGGGCAGCTTCCCTACACTTGAAGAACTTAATACGGATTATAATCAGGGGAATCAGAAGATCTATGCCGTCGGCTATCTCCTCTCAGAATATATTGTTACAACATGGGGCAAGAGCAAGTTTGTACAATTGATCAAAACCAACGCAAACATCACCACTACGCTTGGCATTTCTACCGGACAGTTTGAAGCCGGGTGGAAAGAGTTTGTGACAAATAAATATTTGTCGGGGAGTTAGGATCCTGTCATTCTGAGGAGCGAAGCGACGAAGAATCTAGCTTACAAAATAAATTCTTTATATGATTTACACCCTTTTTTTATGGGACAAATATTGCAATTTGGTTTAATAGGTTTGCAAATTAGAGCAGTAAAATCTAAAAGCGTGAACAAAAATTTTCTTTGATCTTTGACTTTAAATAATTCTCTGGACTTATCAATTAATAATTTCTTCCTCCGTATTTCACCGCTTAATCTTAATCCATAATATCGGTTAATAAATCTGGCGATGTTACTATCTATTACATATTCAGTATTGTTATAACAAACCGCCATTATTGCACTCGCAACATAATCACCAATGCCGGGAACATTTAAAAGCTCGTTTCGTGTTTTAGGAAATCTTCCGTTGTAATTATTAACAATATATTTTGAAGCGTTGAGAAAGTTTGTTGCTCGCCAATGAAGACCTAAAGAGGAGGTAAGTTTTGCAATAGTTTTTAATTTTGCTTTTGATAGTATATTAACACCTGGATACTGGCTAATAAATTTTTTATAGACTGGTTCTACCTGCTCTGCTTTTGTTCTTTGAAGCATGAACTCGGCAATAAGTATTTTGTAGGCAGTGGGATTATTTCGCCACGAGAAGTGTCTAAAAAAAGAAGAATTCCAATGTTTTATAAGAATTTTATTAAAGCCTATCACAAAGCTCTTAGAGATTCTAAATTCATTAAAGTAAATTCCGTTTTAGGGATACGAACTACGCTGCTTCTACCCCCCTGCATGTTTTTGCCCCCACCAACAAAAACCCAAGAAGCATATTGAGCCAGAGTATCAAATGTTATCATCCACCA
>JBBIHP010000161.1:0-4269 GCA_037446915.1 Ignavibacteria bacterium | reverse complement strand
AAATGCATTATTCTTCTGTCCTAAAGACTGACTTGCTTCGTGACGATAATTTTTGCCGCCGATAATCCAGCCGAGTCCGAAAAAGAAAATACATAAAAGTGCTGAAGAAGCTGCGATCAGAAAAATTATTCCAAGGTTGTTTGAAAATTCAGACTGTACATAATTCGATGCATCGGAGGTAGCTATATAAATGTTTATGATTAATATGTAGAAGGAAACATCCTTCCAGTTAACAAGCCGTGTCCATATTTTTTTTGAAATTACTTTTAAGATTTGTGCAGAAGCAAATGGAACTGAAAATGTGATTAATATCGGATAAAGAACATCTGTAATTGAAATCTCAGCATTACTTTGCATAACGAACGGAAGTATTAAAGGAATGAGTAATGCAATTGTAAAGTTATTGAGCAAAAGAGAGAACGCAACAAACTCAACATTTTTTCTTTTAAGACTTGTTATAACCGGAGCAGCGATTGCTGTGGGTGCTATGGCAGTAATAAAAGCAGTTTGCGCAAGTTCTATGCTGAATGGTTTTATCAAAAGAAAAAATAGTGACGCGGTAATTAAAATTGTTGATAGAATTAAAAAATGTTTTTTTGTTATTATCTCCCTGTCAACCTTTACATCAAGAAAGGAAAAGAAGAGCATTACCATAAGAAAATACCGGATTAAGAAGGTGTATTCATGTCCGTAAGGAAATAAAATTCCGGTTGTAATTGTAAGGATTAATAGAATAGTTTTCATTAAGCCGAAAAATCGTTAGGCAAACTTAAGAAATGAAGTAATTAGAGAGCAATTATTAAAACCTAATTGTAAACCGAGCAGATCACGACCACGTTTAAGCTCATGACCATGATCTTACTCTTGATACCGACAAACTCATTTAACCATAACCTGTTTATAGCAGAATTCAAAATCGGTATTGCCAACAGGAACAACGAGCCGTATATAATTTATTTTGGGATTTAACTGAATAAAAATTAATCCGCCAACGCGTTCATTCTTTTTTAATTCGGTATAATTAAGAGCTTCATTCTTCCAGAATTTTCTTTGCGACTCGAGACTTTTCATCGACTCATTATAATCGATTTCTTCCCTAACCTGATTATTTGCCCAAACTACAACATCATGGACAACCTTATGCACATCGTGACGTGTATCTTTATCCGAAAGTGTTCCAAATATGCTTAGCAACGTAAATGCTGCATTCAATCCTGTTGTAACTGAATACATTGTTTTTCTGCCCTCCTTTTCTTTGTCTATTCTACCAAGCACCATTTCAGGATCCGCCGCCCATAACGGTTGAAATCGCTCATCAATTTTTTTCAGGTCTTTTTCAACCGCTTCTGCAAAAACATCTTTTGGATTGATTTCAATCGGCTCGTCCGAGCGGTTTTCAATTTCAACATAAAAAACAAAATCATTTCCTGATTGACCGTCAAACTCAACCGAAATAACAGCTTCATCAGTTTCTTTGGTTACAATTTCTCTTCCATTGTAAATATCCTTTTGGTCTAACGGATCGGCTTTAAAAATTATTTGTGTTGAACATGCTGTAATAAAAAGAACGGTTAAGCTAAGTGTGGTTTGTAGAAATATTTTTTTCATTGTTATCCCCCTAATTAATAGTTATTTAATCATCAATTGAAATGCCAGAATCCGGATAACCTTTAAGAGGATAATCTCAAGTTTAATTTTCTGGCATACAAGACGTGTATATAAAAATCGCATGAACCGTCCTGAGAATTGTACATATTAGAGGTTGATTGCAAAGAATTTATTAAAGGTAAATATTGGGGACTTTTTATATTTTACCAGTCCTTAATCGCAAGTCGGAGTGTAAAACAATAGAAGTAGAATGTCCCCAGCGGAATAAATTGGAACGCAACCCGATATGTTGAACCAGCGACAAATAAGAAAGATATAATAAGCGGAATTACAACAATTATTAAGAAATACGTAATCCAACCGAATCTACGTTCTTCAAAAAGGACTTTAAGCATAAATGGCGTAAAAAGTATGGCGGCTATTATCAGCAAGAACAATATAGAGCCCCACACCCAAGTTAACAATATTAATAAGCCGGTCGATAACTCGTAATCGAGCCATTGCTGAAGACGTATTACGTTATAGTTGTTTCGAGCGTCGGTTTTCACTGACTATTAATCCCGTTTAAGAATGAAACTGTTTCAAAAGTACATCTAATAAACAATGGCACACAGATTTAACTGATCCAGCAGATAAAAACTGATTATTTTGTGTTCAAGAAATTATTTTAAAAGAACAACAGGGTTTTTACAAAACATTATTACCGCTTAATTCTATCTAGATCTTGTAATTAAATCCAACATTAATGAGAGAATAAGTTCCCCGTTTTGAAAAGAGTCCATTGTATTTATTGTTAATATATGTATTCAATTTATACGAAAACACTATACTCAAGCCACCACTCATCGGATGAAGAATTCCCGCACCCAAACCAACTCCAAATAATTTTTCGAAGTTGGTTTTTAACGAGCCATAATCCGGATAAAATCCGATTTGATTACCCGTGTTTGAAGCTCTGAAGTATTTATAAGAATTGTATGTTAAATAAAGGTAACCAACTTCAATTTCTAAAAATGGTTCAAACCAGCTTGTCTGTTTGAAATATTTACGGACACCTGAAAATACCGAAACCAAATCATGTGTATCTTCAACGGGACATTTGTAATAAATTTGATTGTACTCAATAGTAATACTATAGAGATCCCATGCTGCATAACCAAAGTAACCGTATAGTTCTAAGCCATCGTCAATTTTATGATTGTACTGAACAGAAGAATTTAATCCTTGAGAAGACATTCTCTTAAAGATAAATCCGCCGTTAATCTGAAGCGAACTGCTGTTTTGTGAAAATAAAACCTGTGAAAATAGTAATGCAATTACAAATGATAAACGATACATATTGACTCCGTGTTGTTGAAAATGTTTTGTATCAGTTTTTCATTTAACACCCGGGATTTGTGTTAGATCACTATCTCAATAAAGTACTATGCGGTAAGAATTAAACTAATAGTTTAACTCCTATCGTAGAAGGGCATCAGGAACTTAAGATTTGAAATTGATTTTTGCAAGTGTAAAATTAATCGATATAGATAAGCCAATAGATCGGCGGATTTCTAAGATTTAAACAGCGCTAATTGATTATAGTTTAGAATTTTATATTATATCACCATCAACCAGACAAACTTTGCAAGTATAGTAATATCTTTAGAACGAATTTTATCCTGTGTTGAAAACAATTGATTAACTACAATGTAAAGGTCGCTTCCGATTTTAGGTTTCCAGTTGAAACGGTAATTTACATTCATTTCGTTTTGTTCGTTATTCCATTGAGCAAACAGAGAAGAATTAACATGCTTCGAAAAAGTATAAGCAATCCTTCCTCCAATCTCGCTTGTGTTTAATATATTATCGTTGATTTTGATATGGTTGTAAGTAAAATCACCGCCAAGGGATAAATTTTTATTTACTGTAAACGTTATTCTTCCTTCTAACTCGGATCTTTTTCCACTATAGTATCCGCCAGTTAAAAAATTTGCTTCCCCGTAAATATCTCTCATTGGGGATGAATCGAAACCGATTCCATAGGTTGTATACCAGTAACTTCCAGCATTGATTGTTGTGTTGTCGAAAATTTCAAAATCCCTATCCGGTCTATCGAACACACGATGAATACCGATTCCAATTTCATCACCAGAATCGAATTCTATTCCTAAAGGACTAACAGCAAATTCTGCTGACTGCATCACACCATTACCGCTATAGGTCATCGAGCTTTCTATTGGTTCGAATTGGAGCTTTTTAATTCCGCCGCTATTAATTCGCGGAGAGACATCAAGATTATAAACCAACCGCTGATAACCGCGCCTTGATACAAATCCGATTTCAGGATCAAAGTCCGATTGAATAAAACTGTATCCAAGATATGTGTCTATCAAATCATTTGGATAATCGACATAAAAATTTCCAGCCCAGGAATTTTTGTTGCTGTTTTGTAAGTCTGATTTTGCTGCCGATGCATGAATTACTAAATTCTTATCGCCCAGAAAATCATTAAATGAAAAATGAAAATCTCCGCCTAAAGAAGTTTGGGTTTTTTGATTGGTAAGTTTATTTGTTATCATAAAACCGGCATACGAGGAATTTAACAAATCATATTTGGCTCTTACTGTTGCATAATTTGTGGAGGGTTCGCTTCCCTTTTCAGCGGTCTGCATATCAATG
>JBBIHP010000160.1:3788-4456 GCA_037446915.1 Ignavibacteria bacterium | reverse complement strand
AAAAGGTTTACCATTAACTTTGAATCCGATATCATGAATAAAAGAGGCGAATTGCGGTGACCCGAATTGGAGGAGATTATAGATAGCAGAAGATAAGTAATAGTAATAATTAACCGGCAGTAACCTATCTGAAGTTGAAAGACTTAATTTAAGTCTCATTAAGAATGCTCCAAGAGTTACTATTAACTAAGCTGAAAACAAGAATATTACTTACAACAAGAGTATCATTTAATTATATTAATCTGAGTAGTTGTTTATAATAATTCTTAACGTTTCAACTACGATTGCTCCCAAATTAAGTTGACCCCAGGAAAAAACGAAATGTTCGACATTTAACGATCTAAAGCATTATTTCAAATAAAAAAATTAATTCCTTCAAAATCATTCAAGTCAAAAACAAGTACAATGATTTAAATATTAAAATACACAAGTAAAGATATAATAGCAAATAGATTAAACTGAAAACAAGAAATGCAGAATAATTAATTGTAAGTTCAAAATTTGCTGATAATAGGGTTGAAACATTAATCCGTATTCAAGGTCAGTTCTCAGATTAAAAAAGAACTAGGGAGAACAATTTCATTTAATATTGTAGAGGTTTCATTGCTCATCCCGACACAAGGCTACAGTATATACAATTCCATATTGCATAGAAGTTGTTGAATTGT
>JBBIHP010000160.1:338-3688 GCA_037446915.1 Ignavibacteria bacterium | reverse complement strand
CCATCCCGATAAAAAGAATCGGGATGAACAATTACATTTAATATTTTATTTGATTCGTAGTCCATCCCGATAAAAAGAATCGGGATGAACAATTACATTTAATATTTTATTTGATTAATTGTCCACATTCTTAGTATTTCTTCATTTCTTTCTCTCTTTCTTTCTTTGTTAAAAAAAACGTGATCGGGACAGGTTTTTTTTGAACGACAAATCAGGTTGGTCGAATAAGTTTGAGTTCGTTTTTGCTTAATACGGCTTTTTCGCGGTTTTCCTTGTTACGGATCCTTTGTTTCATAACTTCCTTAAATGTTTCGCGCACATTCTCCGTAGTAACATTGCCATCGATATCAATCAACAATTCACAATCTTTTATCAGGTAGGAAATAAACTCTTGAAATTCTTCGATGCTCATGCCAAGGTCGGAAGAGACAGAAGCAACGACATATTTTTTATTGAGGTTCAGAATGCAGTTATCGGACCCGGCGATAATATTATTGAGCGCCCAGAAGCGACCTTCCCCAACCCATCCGTATTTTAGTCGAAGCAGTTTGAACTTAGGATGATTATGAGAATTAGAATAATGACAATAATACTCGATATTATTTTTCATTTCTGTTTTTGTCGATATGATTTAGAATAGCAGAATTAGCTTCGACAGAAACAGTTGTCTTAATTCCTTTAAGCTGAAGGTTAAGAACGTATTTTTTGAGTTTACCATGAACATCTGGGCTGATATGGACTAATTTTGATTTTAGTTTCATTCTAGGACCTCATCGAGATGTTTGAGATTAATTGAATTGCGGTTAATAAAATCGATTAAAGATGGTGCATAGATTTTCTTCTGGATTCTGCCCGGGCATACAAAGACAAGGATTTCGCCGGTATTGATAAGAGTGCGGATTAAGGATCTATCTAGATTTAGGATTTTAGAGGCTTCGCTGATTGAGAGAGCTAATTTAGGGAGAGAAATATCTTTATAAACAATTTTACTTGACATTTTGATGTAAAAATGTTAAAATGAGAATGTGAAAATAAGTTAATTAAATATAAATAATGTGTTAATAAATGTCAATACTTGACAATAATATTGTCAATATGTTAAGAAAGGGCGCATGTGGAGTCAGAAAAAGTAAAAAAAAGTATACTTGCGAGGTACGACCGTTTATATGATTTCGCAAAGGAATTGGGGGTAGATCCTTCGCAGGTCAGTCGATGGATAAGAAAACCGACAAAGAAATTTATAGCTATTTTAAAAAATAAAGGAATAATAGAAAAAGAAAATGAAGATAATAGTGAAATTAATACAAATGAAAACAATAAATCCGAAATTATAAATAATTTAAAAACGATTATATTAGAAAAAGAAAAAATAGTTGAGAAGCTGCTATCGATAATTGAATACCAGGAAAAGATAATTGAGGATTACAAAAAGAAGCTGGGGGTTGAAAAGTGGATAAACGAATTGAAGGAGAAATCATAAGGCAGCTTGAAGAAATTATTTTAAAGAAGGATTTGATAATAATGAAGTTAGAAAAGTTATTAGATGAAAAAGAGATGATAATAGAGGAATTAAAGAAAAAGGGGGAATCGCCAGAATGGCTGAAATATATAAAAGGAACGGGGTAATCTGGATAACATATTCGGTCTATGGAGAGCGCTACAGAGAATCACTAGGATTGAAAGACACCCGCGAAAACAGAATACTTGCCAAAAGAATAAAGCTACAGAAAGAAGCCGACATACTTAATGGGCTTCATCCGCTAATCAAAAAGGTAAAGAAGAAAACACTGAGTGAAGCGTTTAAGGATTTTGAAAAGACGAAGGAGAATAAATCCGATCGAACAAGAGAGATCTATAGATATGCATTTAATAAACTGCTGAACTTTACAGGAGATATTGAAGTAAGAAAGGTAACTGAGGATGTAATTGATGAGTTTGAGAAATATCTTAAGTTATCGAAAGGATCATTAGAAATAATTTTCCGGCACTTAAGAATTATTTTTGAGTATTTCAGAAAAATGCGGATTATTGATTTCAATCTGGTCCCAAGAAAGCAGGTTGTTGAGAAGAAGATAAATGTAATAAGCAAAGAAGAAATGGATCTGATTCTTAAACTGCTTAGGAAGCATAACAGCAATCAGTATAAAGCTATTAAGCTGCTGATAATGACAGGCTTAAGAGTATCTGAATTGATTCGATTAGAGTTTGAGGATATCGACTTTAAGCGGAACATAATTTACATAAAGAACAACAAAGGAAAACGGATAGACCAGTTCCCTCTTTATCGTGAGTTGAGGGTATTTTTAGAAAGTGAATGGAGTGAATTGACAGGGAAGGTTTGTCCATATAAGAGTAAGGAAGCACTCTCCTTTTTCCGGCACTTTTTGAAGAGGAATAATTTCAGGCATTACTCAATACATGAGATCCGGAAGACATTTCTATCAAGGTTGGCGAATGCGGGAATGTCGCTCTTTGACTTACAGAAGATCGCCCGACATAGGGATATAAAGACAACGCAGAAGTATTACTTAGAAGCGGAGTATGACCGCATTGGGAATAAGATAAATGATGTAATTTTGGGCACAATTGAGGGCACAATGGGTGAAAATGCCCTTAAAATAGCTCAAAAATGAAGCTTTTTTCTGATCCAGAGTCAGACGTGTTGCCAATTACACCACAGGGCAAACAAACTTTATTATTTCTCTATCCTAAATTTAGTGGATTTAACTGAATTAATTCCACTCAAAATTCTAATCTGTAACTTTTCCGAATCCAACTCAGGTATAATCCATTTATAAGTATTTTTCAACCCGGGCTTTGAAGGCAACGCTTTTTCTATTGTGAACCATTTACTGCCATCAATTGAATATTCAATTGAGACATCTTTAATATCTTCTGATGTTGTCCAATTGATCTCTTTTATGGTTCCTTTACGAACAGAATTAGAATTGTTATCAAGGAATATAATACTACCAGCCGGAAGAATTTGTAAATTAAATACTTTTGGTGTCATATCAGAAATTGGATTGGCACCAGCATCTGCACTTGCATCTATAATTCTTAACCTTGCATTTGTTGAGGGTTGAATTGCAGGTATGGCCCAATTATATGCACCGGTTGAACGGTAGTTTGTTACAACGGTATTCCATGTTAAACCATTATCATCCGTGTATTCAATATCAACATTATAAACTCCAGCAGAATGCCAGGTAATCAATGTATCGACATCTGTGTAAGTATCGCTTATTTTACGCCATGCCAGGTATTCGCCACCCAACGGGAATGTCCATCTTAATAACTTAGTTTGAGGATGAATACTAAATCGTCCATTTGTTTGAGCATACATAGTT
>JBBIHP010000160.1:0-258 GCA_037446915.1 Ignavibacteria bacterium | reverse complement strand
CATAGTCCAATTATAAATTCCATTGCTAGGATAGGAATTTACAATTAACTTCCATGTTGCCCCGCCATTTAATGAATACTGAATTTTTACTGAATCGACATTATAGCTTGCCCATCTTATTTCAAAAGTAAATTTCTTTTGAGGATCGCTCGTTAACCATTCATCGCCATTTTTAGGACTAATCATAGTAATTGTTTGAGGTTCAGTTTTCTCAATAGTAAAGTTTCCAATACTTCTTGCACTTGGTGCGCCATTACT
>JBBIHP010000159.1:0-4615 GCA_037446915.1 Ignavibacteria bacterium | reverse complement strand
GGAACCATAATATATATCACTTTCTAAATAGGATGCTGAACCTATTTCACTCCATAAGTTACCCCAGCTATTATTGCCCGAAGTCTGGGTAACAGAAAATTTATTTGTACTAGATACGGAAACAAAATATATAAGTCTTGCTTGTAAAATAGTTGCATTAGCGGGGATACCAGTCAAACCAAAGGAATGCTGACTTCTATATATATCTTCCTGAGATCCAGAATTATAACCATTTGATCCATCCTTACGCCCGATTTGGTATAAACTACTAGTTTGAAATGCATAATTGTTGTTAGTATCTTTATAGCGAACAACGGACTGTGCACCACTAGAATAAATAGTAAGTGTTGTTTGTGTATAAGCTACTTCTGAAAATGTAATTGCCAGAAGTATTATTGTTATAATCAATTTTCGAAACATAACTTTCTCCTTTAAATAATTAAAAAAATGAATTAATTTAAAAATAGAATTGCCAGTTTCTTTTAAATGAAACACTAAGGTGGCCAGCCTTGAAATGCAATTCTAAAGAGGGCGTTGATGGTTGCTCATCAACCCCTCAATTAATTAATGTTCGAGCTACATGCTTGGCTTTTTACTCCCTCTATTAATTTAACTTTCCGTGAAATATTAAATCGTTACCGTTAGTTAAATCGAGTGCAAGAAAGAAAACTTCCTTATCAAATAAAAATGCATCGGTAATTGAAATATTTCCGCTAAATCTATAAAGATATTCAACATCATTACCGTTATAATGAGCAATGCCATCCAGCATTCTTAGAAAAATATCATTTTTGCTTCTCCCAAATATTTGTATGCCGAAATTAGGGAGAGTTACTTGTAGAAACTTTTTGAATTCACTATTGGAATATGTATTTATAGTATTACCAATCACAAAATACATTACATTATATATGTTTTGGATAAATGTGCCCGTCTGGATAACATCCTTACCTTCATAGATTAATTTAATATCTGCCCCCCATTTATATTCAAAAACACTTACTAAATCTCCTGTCATTGGTGCATCTTTGATTGCCCATAAATAATATGTATTGCTTCCCTTGTTTGCTCTCCTAATTCTCAGGAAGCTATATCTTTTCAAATCGGTAAAGTATATTAAATCCCACCGCGATCCATTAAAATGAGCAATTACACCTGTTCGGTTTTCATCATCTCCAGAATAACCGACAGCAAAAATATTTGATGGAGAATCTCCCCATATTTCCTGGAATCCTATATTTTTCTCACGCGTTGTCTCGAAACGTGTATGTTCTTTTAATATGTTTCCGTCATAGTGCCATATTCTTCCATCCATACCGCCAAACCAGACATTATTCTTGCTTAATCCCCAAACCGAGAGAGGCGAAATTGGTCGTGATATACCGTCAGTTTTCCATCGGATCCCATCGTAAAGGTAAATTGTTTTGTCCAAATCACCGCCCGGTCCAACAATCCAAACATCATTGGCAGCACTTCCCCAGATACGTACAAAGCTCATGAATGGGATTGCTAAAGTATCAACACTCCACACATAATCTCTTCTTCCAGGTTGCGGTTCTGGTTCTGTTGGGTTATCACAAGAATTTAATATTGTTATACCGGCAATTATTAGTAAAAAGATTTTTGTTCTCATATTAACACAATGTTGATTATAGATTTTTAATTTTAGTATACTGTGTTACAGCACTGCTCGTTAATTATATATTTTACTCTGGCATTTCTCTCCTTCTTTTGTTATTTCCCTCTCCAGACAATAGTTTTTTGGGGTGTAGAGTCTAATGTAATTCCAATTATAAATATCTCTTTCCCGTCTGACCAAATACCTCTATACAATATATTTGTATTATTTAATTTATTGATCTGCTGCCAATTGTTTCCATCATAGTATAAGACCTGGCCAAAATCTCCTACCGCTAATATTTTTTGACTTCCAAGCTTTATCATTCCGTTTATTTGGGAAAATGTAGATTTTAATTTGTTCCAAAGACCGTTCTTTAACTCATAAATACCTTCAATACTCATTGAATATAATGTTCCGTCACCGGCAACATATTGTTTGAAACCAAATTTAAATGGAGAAGTTGGCGAGTTGAATCTAAAGGAATCGACAACACCCCAGCTGTTGTTGGCATACTTAAAAAAGTAGTACATATTATCGGCAAAACCAGTTATTAATTTTATTCCCATCATATACTTGCCGGTTGGTGTTTCTCTATAATCATTTAGTTGAAAAGTATCATCACCCGAAATGTATTTTAGTGTGTCCGATCGCCAAATAGAGCCGTTGTAGTTACCAACAATTCCCCATCCTGTTACCCAAATATTCTTTGAGTTCTTACCCCATACATCATTAATCCAGCCATTAATAAAATAATTATGTTCCGTCCACTTAGATCCGTTGTAATGCAAAACTAGACTTTTATTTATTGTTTTTATTTTGGGGTAATATTCTTCTAATATTCGCGCGCCAACCACCCAGACATCGTTTGGTGAAAATCCGTATACCTTAAACAAAGAATTTGGGCTCCTATAGATATCCTTAAATAAGTCTATGGCTTCCCATTTCGTCCCGTTGTAGTGCCACAAATTTCCCTGACCTCTATCATTATGTCCGCAAACCCATACATCATTTGGAGAACTTCCCCAGATTGAAGTCATGCTGGTTTGGAAACTTTCGGGATAAGAAAGTGTATCTGATTTCCAAACTAATTCAAGAGGATTTATTGGCGGCTGAGATTCTACACCATTATC
The DNA here is from genome assembly GCA_037446915.1 of Ignavibacteria bacterium. Taxonomy (GTDB): domain Bacteria; phylum Bacteroidota; class Ignavibacteria; order Ignavibacteriales; family Melioribacteraceae; genus DSXH01. The sequence goes on along the minus strand of JBBIHP010000159.1, from coordinate 1,864 downwards.
GCTGCAAGAAGTAATGATTACAAATATTAAAAGAGTAAGAATAGCATTAATAAATTTTGTTACTGATGTGGTAAAAAATTTTAAGATGGGATTTGCAGCAAAAAATGATTTTACAATTTTCATATTCCCCCCACAAAATAATTAAATGAAATATGACAGTAGTTAGAGTAAGAACAAATAAATATACTTTCAATTCACAGCGATAATATACAAAAAAAAAAAATTATAATTCCAAGTAATTATATTATAATTTCAATTACTTTGAAGGGGATCGGTTTCCGAATTGTAGAAGAAAAATTTAGTAATAGTTATTTCAGCAAAATCATCTTTGCGGACTTGAAAAAATTGACGGCTTTAATTGTATAGAAATAAATCCCGCTCGATAATTCTCTATTATCAATTCTAAATTCGCAACGATATCTCCCCGCGTATTTGTATTCGTTAACCAGAGTTGATACTTCTCTACCGAGCATGTCGAAAACTTTTAATGTAACCCAGCTGCTTGAGGGCAACTGATAATTGATAGTAGTGCTCGGGTTAAACGGATTAGGATAATTCTGAAAAAGCTGATAATTGTCTGGAATAATATTTATTTCCGGTTGCTGAAAGGATGTTATTGGATTTTTCAAAAACCATTTTTTTGCCGTTACATCGGTCGTAAAAAAATTTAATAGTAACTCCGCAACCTTTTTTTGCCCATTAGTTGAAGGATGTGTTCCATCATCACTTCTGAAATCGGATTGCAGCCATACAAGACCATCACTCCTCGGAATAATTCCATCTGCCCAAAGATAAGGACCCCAGGAGAGCCAGGGTGCATTTGGATTATTCCCTGTACATTCTAAAGAGGGATCACCGGTTATTTGTTTTTCTATCAACCATTTAACAGAAAAACCCGATTCGTATGCAAATGGTTCGGGATTAAGAGATGTTTTTGCATAACCACCATAAGTCCGGCTGGAACAGTAAACGAGCAAGCAGTTAGGAAATTTTTGTTTGATATTATTAACTATTGCAATTAATTCATCCGTTAAAGTGTTTGCATGAACTGGAAATGCTTGAGTTGGATTTGCGTCAGCCTCTTTTAACCAGCAAACCGCAACTTGTTTTGAAGTCAATCCCGCTTGTGCTAATCGCTGTTCAATTACATTCCAAAAATTTGCATTCGGATTAGAAATAATAGCAGCTGTTTGTCCGCCCTGAGCGCCGTCTACAATTTTCAGATTCTGGTTTTTAGTTTTATAAGTATCGGCAATGGTTTTGAAGTAGGAGAACTCCTGAGTGGTATTTGACATTCCAATGGAAAGAAGAACATACTTACCAAGAAGAGTATCAACATTTCCATTTTTGTCAAGAGGCTTAATTTGTTGTGAGAATTTTATACCAAGAGAATCGTGTTTGATGGGTCTTAAGTTTGAACCGTTAAGAGAAAGTCCCCCTTGAAAATTTTTGTATAATCCCGGACCTAAATCATTAAGTGGAATTAAACCAGTTGAAGTTCTTTGTCCAAAAATCGGAATCGAGATTAGAATAATTAGACAACAATTTTTCAATTTTTTTATCATAAACAACCTGATTGTTTATCTTAAGAAAATCATTTTTTTTGCTGCTGAAAAAAATCCTGATTGAATTATATAGAAATAAATCCCGCTCGATAATTCTCTATTATCAATTCTAAATTCGCAACGATATCTCCCCGCGTATTTGTATTCGTTAACCAGAGTTGATACTTCTCTACCGAGTATGTCGAAAACTTTTAATGTAACCCAGCTGCTTGAGGGTAACTGATAACCGATAGTAGTGCTCGGATTAAACGGATTAGGATAATTCTGATATAACACGAATTCATTTTCAATATACGGAT
>JBBIHP010000158.1:0-4651 GCA_037446915.1 Ignavibacteria bacterium | reverse complement strand
TTCTTTTTTATTCATTTCAATATCGACCGGATCCGGAGATTCATAATCCTCAGGATTGAAAAATTCCTCTTCGGTTTTAATTGGAATTCCATATTTAGTATTGTAAGAGGAAAAACTTAATCCGCCAAGACCGAATGACGGAATAAACGAAAAACCAAATTGATAACCGGTAGAAAACTGATCAGAATTCTCTACATCGAAACCGTTTCCACCAATATAATTTGCAGTTTTCCTTCTAAAATAATTTGCATGGAAAGCGAAATCGTTAACACCGTAGTGTAAATCACCGCTTCCGGAAAATTCCTTATTAACGGTTGACATAGAGACATTTAAATCTCCATCGAGCTGATCGGGAATGTAACGCGGTATAGCTTCTGTAATAATATTAATAACACCGCCCAGTGCATTGCTTCCATATAACAAGCTTGCCGGACCCCGTAAAACTTCCAATCGTTCTGCTGTAGAGCCATCGTTCGAAATTCCATGATCGTCCGATGTATTTGATAAATCTCCCATTCGTAAACCGTTTTCAAGAATCAAAATGCGGTTGTTGCTAAATCCTCTTATTATTGGTCGTGCGGTAGCAATTCCGTTGGAACGGAGAGAAATACCGGGTTGAAAATTTAGTGTATTAGAAATATTGGAACTGCTTCTAATCAGTAAATCCAGACTTGAGATTGATAAAGTACTTTGCGAAATATCTTTTGTATCCGAGCCGAAAGGATTTCCGGTTACAACAACATCATTCAGATTTACAGTACCTTCTTCCAGTTCAACCAGGATGTTATCATCACCGGGCAGAGTAATTCTTTTAACGATTGTTTTATGGCCAATGTAAGAGAGCCTGATTGTGTAAGTGCCATTTTTAATATTACTGAATTCAAATGTTCCTTCCAGTGATGATGCTGTCCCAATTTTTAATTCATCAATTAAAATATTTACGCCCAGTAATGGGGTTCCATCTTTTTTATCCAGTACCTTACCTGAAATATTATTTTGAGCATAAACTGATGTTGATAAAATAAATGTTATGAAAAAAATAAATCGAGATAATTTCATAATTCTGTTCCCTCAAAAATTATTAATAAAAATGAGTTATAGAATTATGCAGAAGGTGGACCTCTTAATCTGAATGATTTGCAAAGAGAGTATTGATAATTATCAGTAGAGTTGAATTCTAAATCAGTTGATTGGTAATCAAACCGTAATTGATCTACCTTTTCAGTTAGTATAACAGAATTGTAACTACGTAGGTAATCATTTATTCTACATATACCTGTTTCATCTGCAAAGGGATCCTGATGATTATATTTATCATTACTATCAAAATGGATTTTGGTAAATAATTTAAGATAATGCCAGGTATGGTTATGAATTAATGATGAAAAAATTATAGCAACCTGTATAAAAATAGTAAGTAATGAGATTATTCTTATTTTATTTCTAATCAGGTTCATTGTTAACCATTTCGTTACAATTAATTTTATTGATTATTGGTAATTCAAATTCTATTTTCCACTACAAATCTAAAGACAAATTATCTTACATAAAAGTTCAATAAAACGGAGCTTAGTATGAAAGAAAATAAAGGGGAAGTTTACAATCCTTCTCAGGAAGTAATAAATAATGCAAATATCAAAAACTGGGATGAACTGAATGAAAAAGCAAAAAAGGATTATCCCGGGTTCTGGTCTTCAATTGCAGAGGAACTTCACTGGTTCAAAAAATGGGATAAAGTAATTGATGATGCGAATAAACCGTTTTATAAATGGTTTACCGGTGCCAGGACAAATATAGTTTATAACTGTCTCGATACACATGTAAAAACATTCCGTAGAAATAAGCTTGCTTTAATCTGGGAAGGCGAAAATGGGGAGAGCAAAACTTTTTCTTATTTCGCATTGCACAGAGAGACTTGCAAGTTTGCAAACATATTGAAGAGTCTGGGAGTTAACCGCGGCGATAGAGTAACAATCTATATGGGTCGGACACCGGAAATTGTTATGGCGATGCTTGCGTGTGCACGAATTGGAGCGGTTCATTCAGTTGTTTATGGTGGATTCTCTGTTGAGTCTTTAGCAGAAAGAATTGAAGATAGTAATTCTAAAGTATTGATTGTATCTGATGGTGCTTATCAGCGAGGTAAAGTTGTACCATTAAAGCAAATTGCAGACGAAGCATTACAAAGATGCGGAACAGTTGAACATGTTCTTGTCGTTAAAAGAACCGGTCAACAGGTTAATATGGAACAGGGAAGGGATATGTGGCTTCACGAACTGATGAATCTTCCAATTGCAACGATGAACTGCGCTTTAGAAGTTATGGATGCCGAAGATCCGTTATTCATACTTTATACTTCGGGAACAACAGGAAAACCGAAAGCAATTCTTCATACGCACGGCGGTTATATGGTCGGGACGTATGCATCACTTAAATATGTTTTTGATATACATGAAGAAGACCGTTACTGGTGTGCGGCAGATCCCGGATGGATTACCGGCCACAGTTATATTGTATATGGACCACTTCTGAATGGCACCACTTCATTTTTGTATGAAGGCGCACCAAACTTTCCTTATCCCAATAGATGGTGGTCTATGATTGAACGTTATGGAATAAATATTCTTTATACGGCACCAACAGCTATAAGAGGTTTAATGCGTTTTGGTGAATCGTGGGTTAACCGTCACGATTTATCATCATTACGATTACTCGGTTCAGTAGGTGAACCGATTAATCCCGAAGCATGGAAATGGTATTACCGTGTAGTAGGAAAAGAGAAATGCCCTATAATGGATACGTGGTGGCAAACAGAAACCGGAATGTTCATGATTACACCGATGCCATGCGTTCCATTAAAACCCGGTTCCGGAACCCGTCCGTTCCCCGGAATTGAAATGGATATTTTAGATGAAGATGGTAAACCGGTTAAACCGAATGATGAAGGATTTTTGGTAATTAAAACACCATGGCCCGCTATGGTGCGAACTGTTTATAATGACCCTGATCGATATATAAATCAATATTGGAGCAAATACCCGGGTGTTTATTTAACAGGAGACAGTGCAAGAAAAGATGAAGATGGTTATTACTGGATAATCGGAAGAGTTGATGATGTAATAAAAGTTTCCGGCTACCGACTTGGAACAGCAGAAATTGAAAGCGCACTGGTAAGTCATTATACTGTAGCAGAGGCAGCGGCGATAGGGATTCCTCACGAAGTTAAAGGTAATTCTATCAATGCTTATGTTATACTTAAAAGCGGTATCGAAAAATCTCAAACTCTTATCGAAGAATTAAGACAACATGTTAGTCACGAAGTAGGGCCGATTGCAAAGCCGGAACATATTGAGATAGTTGATTCATTACCAAAAACAAGGAGCGGAAAAATTATGAGAAGAGTACTAAAGGCAAGGGCACTCGGTCAGGATCCCGGTAATATTTCAACATTAGAGGAATAAAGACTTTATTTTGGTGTGGAATTTCTGAGATAATAAGTTATTTTCACAGCTGTAATAATTTTGTTCTCGTTCGGGATACTTTTAAATGTATTTAAAAATGCCGCTGTTTCTAATTCTTCTGTTCATTATCGGTAACACAATTTCAAACGGACAGGAATTCGGTACATTAAGAGGATTGGTTACAGATTCAACAACAAGTGAAGCTCTGGCTTATGGCAATGTATTTGTAAAAGAACTCCGTGTTGGTGCATCAACAGATTCCCGCGGTTACTTTATTATTCCATCCATTCCAGCCAATAAAAATTTTGTTCTTATCGTTTCTTATGTAGGATACAGAACAAAAGAGATATCAATTAGACTTAGCCCCACAAAAGTAACTCAATATAATATCGAATTAGTACCCACAACTGTTCAACTACAAACAATAGAAAAAATTGGCGAGAAAGTTATAGAGAAAAATGAGACGGATATAAGTTTACAGAGGTTAGTGGTTCGTGATCTTGAAGCTTTACCCAAGGGAGTAGAAACAGATTTATTCCGTTCGCTACAATATCTACCGGGTGTTCAATCAACAGGTGATGTTTCAGCACGGTTTTATGTAAGAGGCGGTGCAAGCAATCAGAACCTTGTATTGATAGATGGGATAACACTTTACAATCCGTTCCATGCCCTCGGTTTATTCAGTGTTGTTGATCCGGATATGATTAATAACGCAGAATTTTATAAAGGCGGATTCTCTGCCGATCTGGGAGGAAGGTTATCATCAGTTTTGAATATTAATACGAAAGACGGAAATAAAAACAGATTGGGTGCGAAAGCAACCTTAAGTTTTCTTACAGGTAAAGCTCTTGTTGAAGGTCCAATTCCAAACGGTTCTTTTATAATGACCGGAAGAAAAAGTTATTCCAACCAGATTATAAAAAAATTTCTTAATGAGCAGAATACGCCGATCGATTTTTATGATTTCTCTTTCAAGGCAAATTATTCCAATCCCGATTTTATAGAAGGTGCTAAATTTTTAGTTAATGGATTTTTCAGCGGTGATAACATTACAAATAAAGATCCCAGGGTTGAGGATTTCAAATGGTCTAATAATCTACTTGGATTTAAGTGGTTCCAGGTTGGTGATAGTCCTCTTTTTTATGAGTTGGGATTTTCCTTCAGTAATTTTAATGGAGAGGTAATACCAA
>JBBIHP010000157.1:0-4657 GCA_037446915.1 Ignavibacteria bacterium | reverse complement strand
TATTTCATACAATTTACAAGTGAATACAGCCTTATTCTTGCCGGGATTCCAACCTATAATACCGATTTTAACTTCTTGTCCAATTAATGGATTTGGGGGATAAATGTCTTTCGCAACTAATACAACATCATAATTCTTTTTTGATCTTGAATTTATTTTACCCGGAGTTCCTCTCGCATTCTTTGTGGTTATCCAGTTAGTAGAATCTGTTGAAGATTTTTCTGCGGCAATTCTTTCGAGAGATTTACCCGATGAACCACCCCAAGATGACCGGTAATAGAGTGAATCGATTGTGCGGTTCAACGAATCTGAAATCGCTACTCTATCCCCGCTGTTATTAAGCGATGGTAGTGATGCGATTATCACCTTACTAAGATTTGTATAAAAAGAATAAATGCTGGTATCTCTGGCAACCACAACATATTCTTCCGGTTGAATTAAAAAATCTTTTGTTGTAATTGTAGCTTTTGATGCATCATCTGCAACCTGGTACTTTCTAAGATTAATTGTTTTACTGCTCTTATTAAAAATTTCTATCCACTCCGGTTCGGGCGAAGTAGGCGCATACATAATTTCATTAATTACAAGATCACCCCGCACTTCGTTAAGTTGAACTCCGCTTATATTAAACAGTGCAATGTTGTTGTCTGTAAATTCATCGTTTACCAAATCAGCCCGGATAAGAAATTGATTAGCTCCGGCTAAAACATTTTGTATTGTTACCGTAATTTCAAAAGATTGATCGGGATCGAGAGTTTGAAGGGGCAAATTCTGTGGAATTAATTCTGCATCATCCCCGATCGAATCGAAATTCGCATCGCGGTAAAATCTTATTTCAAAATTTTCTGCTTTTAATCTTCCGAGGTTTTTTAATGTTGCTGTTAAAGTTATGCCTGTTCCTATTTCAACATACGGTTTATCGCCGGCAACTGAAACGATTGTAATATCATAATCCTTTTGAGAAATTGAATTTACTTTCCCCGGCGTAGATCTATTTTTACTTATTGACGTTCCCCAGTTATTAGCAGCAAGACTTGATGTAGAAACAGATTTTCTCTCCAGCGATCTTCCGCCGCTGTTTCCGCCCCATGCCGGAACGTATTTAGTTGAATCAACTGTTCTTGAGTAGAGATCGCGCAATAATACATCATCGCCGCTATTGTTAAGAGACGGTAAAGATCGGATCAGTAATTTCGACGTTATATTATGTATTGTGCTTATTGTGGATTCTTTACTTATAACAAGATATTCCTTAGGCAAAAGATTATAATCGCTGCTCGAGATTACAACTGTAGCGGAGTTATCGCCAATGCGCCAGTTGCGTAAATTTATCGTCCGGTTAGAAGCATTATAAATTTCTACCCATTCGGGTTCGTCACCTGTTGGTGCATACATAATTTCATTGATAACAATCTCATTATATAAAGTAAGTTTATCGGCAACCGTTATTTTTTTAACCACTTTATTGTTGGTGAGTTTTTCATCCGGCATATATGTAACTAAACCAATAAAATTGTAATCACCGGGATTATTTGGGAAGAACGATCTTGTAATAATAATCGAATCACCAACAGTAAGATTTGTATAATTTCCCGTGTATATATTTTCTTGCTGTTGACCTGTTGAATCGGTATTAACATCATAGAAAAATTCTACAATAAAATTATTAGCAACTACCCTTCCCAAATTTTTTACTATAAAGGTCATAAATAAGGAATCTTGTGCGGTTGGGATTGTTGGCAGCGACTTTTCGAAGCGAATGCTCAAATCGTAATCGGTTGGTGATACAGAATTTTTTTTACCCGGAGTTCCATTTAGAATAGTAGAGTTTGCCCAATTAGTCGAAGTGTTGTCTTTAGTAAGATTAATTTTTTCGTCTGAAATACCGGCGGCATTATCCGCTGAATAAGTATAAGTATCCACAGTTTGACCGGCGGCGTTAATCAAATAAACTTCTCTGCTTGTTTCGTTAGCCATTCCCGAAGAACCGAAATTATTCCCGGTGGTTTTCATCACAACGGTTCCGGCTGGAATCAGGTTTTTGTAAATCCCGTTTGTCCAATCGTAGTTCCCCTGAATTATTACAGCAAACTTACCGGGACCAAGAAGTGTTCCTCCAGAAACAGTCGCAAGATTATTATTAGAAGAAGTGTAGTACTTGAATTTGTAATTTGCTATGTCAACTGTTTCCGTTGATGATGTATTATAAATCTCAACGAACTCCCCGTTGGTTTCCTGTGGACGAAACATTATTTCGCTAAATGTTACGGGAGATGTTGCCTGTGCGGTTATTTCGGAAGAGAATGAAAATAGTAAGCCGATTAGAAAAAAAAACTTTACCCCTTTCATATTTTTACATTGATTGTTGTCAATGTTTTTTCAATCGCAAAATATGAATAAAGAAAACTTTGTGCACATAAATGTTTTAATTAATTTTAGACAATTACTCTTAACAAACTCGGTACAATTATGAAACGCTATCTTTTCTTTTTTATTGTTTTTCTATCTCTCTCACTAAATATATTTTCTCAACAGGATCCTGTATTTAAAAAAATTGTTGAGCTTGGCAAAACCGATAACCGTGCAATGGTTCACCAGGATATCCTGTGTAACCGTTTTGGCGGTAGATCGACCGGATCGGACGCTTACACAAACGCTGCTCGCTGGGCATTGAATGAATTTCTTTCATGGGGACTTAAGGCCGAGCTCGATTTTGTTGCAGAGGAACCGGTTGGATTTAACCGTGGTCCATGGTTCGGCAAGATGATTAAACCGAATGAAATGTCTCTTGAATTCGGAACGCCCGGTTATACTGCCGGCACAAAAGGGAAACAAAAAGGTCATGTTGTTATTCTTCCTAAAGATGAAACACAAATTGATTTATTGAAAGATAAAATTAAAGGTGCGTGGGTTCTTGTTGACGGCGAAAACACAGGTTATCCCCGGGACCGCGATTCAATCAGTCCGGTAACAAAAAAATTAATTTCTTATGGAGCACTTGGTACAATTCAACTTGCAAAAATTCCATTCCGGTTATTCGATATAAGAAATCTAAAATCCTGGAATGATCTTCCATCTTTACCGGATATTAAATTACTCGATAAACAATTCGATCAGATAAAATCGATGGTTGAAAAAGGCGATGAAGTTATTCTTGAATTTGACATTCGTAATTTCTTCTACCAGGGTCCTGTTAAATATCACAACGTAATTGCGTGGCTGCCCGGAACAGAATTTCCTGATGAATACATAATTCTTGGCGCACATCTCGATTCATACGATCACGCTACCGGTGCGATTGATAACGCATCTGGTGTTTCAAGAATGATGGAAGCTATTCGACTACTCGTTCAAGCCGGCGCTAAACCGAAACGGTCTATTATGGTTCAGCTTTATGCTGCGGAGGAACGCGGGTTGATCGGTTCGAGAGCGTGGGTTGATAATAATAAAGATAAACTTTCTAAAATTTCTCTTATGCTCAATAATGATAGCGGGACAAATCCAATTGTTGGAATGGGTGTTCCAAAAGTGATTTACGATTATGTAAAACCCGCAGTTGAACCAATCGAGAATCTTGAATTAAAATATAAATTCGCTCTTCAAGAGACGGGATTAATAAGAAGAGCCGGTCGTGGCGGAACAGACAGTCATTCCTTTACAATGGAAGGTGTTCCCGCACCATGGCTCAGAACCCAGGGACCTCATCAATACGGAACAACATGGCATACAATGCTCGATACCTACGATCAAATCATTCCTGATGCACAGGAACATAGTGCGCTTGTTTATGCATTACTCGCATATCAAATTGCTAATCTTGATAAACTTGTTCCCCGCGAAGGCGCTTTCCTTCCGGACGGAATTTATGCTGACCTGAACACCAGCAAAGGAAGAATTACACTTGCTCTTGATTATGAAAACGTTCCTATGACGGTTGCCAACTTTGTAGGACTTGCTGAAGGCAAAATTAAGAATGATGCATTGAAAGAAGGCGCCCCATATTTCAACGGAAGTATCTGGCATCGTGTTGTGCCCGGACATGTTATTCAAGCCGGAATGCCGAAGACGGAGAAAGAGACAGAAGGACCCGGCTACGAATTCCCGAATGAAATTTATTCGAAGTTAAGTCATAATAAAGCCGGTATGCTTGGTATGGCAAACTCCGGTCCACATACCAATGGAAGCCAGTTCTATATTACGCTCGGAGATCGTTCCTACCTCGACGGCAATTACACTTTGTTCGGATGGGTTGCAGAAGGAATGGACGTTGTAAACAAAATTGTTCAGGGTGATACAATAAAAAGCGTTTCGATAACCCGAATAGGTGAGAAGGCAAATAAATTTGAAGTGACCGATGAATCTTTCCGTAAGATGGTTGGTGATGCCAAAGCTAAAGTTAAGCTTGAAGAAGAAAAGAGAGCTAAGGATGAACAAGCTGCAGTTAAAAAATTATTGCCGAAAGCGAAGACAACTAAAAGCGGAATTAAATACGAAGTAATTAAAGAAGGCGCGGGTGATAAACCTAAAACAGGTTCTGTGATGAAAGTGAACTACAAAGGAACTGCTCTCCTGAAAGTTTTTCCGTTTGTAAGTTCCGGTGATGATGGAAAGCCGACAAATTATATTGATACACCCGAGACTTTTAATTACACCGTTG
>JBBIHP010000156.1:2558-4823 GCA_037446915.1 Ignavibacteria bacterium | reverse complement strand
TTCTTCACCAAAATCTACTTTTGCATTAATTAAGCGGAGAGGTCCGCCAGTGTTAATGGCTTTAATAAGTATAATATATTTAGTTCCTGGTTTAGCATCATCGGTTAGGATTGTCTCTCCGTCCCAACCGAATTTCCCCTTGTATTCACCATTGATCCAGATATAGCTGTAATCATCAACAGTGTTGAAGAACTTTATTCTGCCATTCAGCGGCACGCCGGAAATTCTTTGCGGCAGTTCAATCTCTTTACGGAACCAGCATGAGTCGAGAGTGAACCTTTGATTGAGGGTTGCGGTTTGCCATTGTGAATCATCATAACCGGATTTTGAGATTTCTTCCGGTTTGAGAGAAAAGTTGGTAGAGTATTTCCAGTTGTTAAAAGTAACTTCGCTTATCAGGTTTAATTGATCTACTAATTTGTCAACGTTACTTTGTGAATGGATGGTGGAAGCAATTAATAGTAGTAAAATAATTTTTTTCATTTCTTATTCCTTGTTCAAAAGATGAAAGATTAACACGCAAAGATCGCAATGAAAGCGCAGAGATCGCAGAGTTAAAGATTGTTTACAATTCTGTGAATTCCTTCTTTCATTAGTTTTACATGAAAATTTAATAGCAAACCTAATTTTAAGTTTGTTAATCTTAAATAGGTCAATAATTGAGAATAATTTACAGGAGCTAAAATCTCCTGAGCTTTTATTTCAACAATTACTTTTTTATCGATTAATAGATCAAGCCTGAATCCAATATCCTGTTTAACTTCTTTATAAATAAATGGAACTGGGACTTCTACATCGACATCTAATCCTTTCTATTTAAGATCGTATGCAAGTGAATTTTTATAAACAGATTCAAGTAATCCTGGACCAATTGATTTATGTAACTCTATAGCTGTCTCAATAATTATTGATGAAATCTCGGTTTCATGCATTGATTATCCCCCTCTAAAATGTAAAAGATTAACACGCAGAGGTCGCAAAGTATACGCAGAGATCGCAGTGTTAAATTTTTATTCTCAGCGAACTTTGCGGTATCTCCGCGTTCTCTGCGTGATAATCTTCAGTTACCTTTCATTTCGAAAATCTTTTATAGAGCAACCATGTAAAGAAAACCGATATACCCAGAATTATAGCTGGAATAATAATTCCCAATGCCGGATCGCCTATGCGCTGAGCCTGTTCAATCTGTGCAATCATTTATCCCCCTTGTTATGATGTTTGCGGTAGTAATACCATGCAAGTATTAAACCGAGGAATGAAGCTGCATAAGCAATCGACATTCCGATAACCATTGCAAATCCTTTATCCATTTATTTCCTCCCAACGCGCATTGCGTTCTAATTCTTCTAAATAATCGTGTTGTTTCTTTTCATACTCCCCTGAAATTACTTTTAATTTTGGATCGATTACCCAGTGCATTAACCATGTTAGAAAAACTCCCAATGCAAGAAGAATAAATCCCCATACGTTTAGTAAAAGACTCAATACAGTTCCAACCATTAAAAGTATGTAGCAAATAGGTGAAAGAAGAATTGCAATCCAATCTTCTTTTCTCCATTCATCTGCTTCCCACGGTTTCCATTCTCTTTTAATAAATCCCATTTATTTTACTCCTCCATTTTTCAATTCAACATGAGTGAGAAGACCGAGCTTCTGTGCTTCGCGTTTTACTGGTCCCCACCATCCAATAGGTCTTGCCTGAACATAATATTTCACCAGATGTTCCATTGGTTCATGCTTGGTAAGTAATGTAACGGGAAGAAATACAAGTGCACCAAGAAGCATCAATAACCAGAACTGCTGATAATCGGGTAATACCGGTATAATATTCCAGTGCGGAAGGATCCAAACAACGAGCCAGCTTAGTCCAAGGTTCGCAATCCATGCGGATAAATATCCCCACGCATTAAAACGCCACCATACAACCTGAAGAATATTAGGGAGCCAGATTCCCGCTGCCATTAACCACAATGCAAAGATCAGCCACGAAGTAATATCTTCCATCATCAACCCATAGAAGAATGAACCGAGCAGAAGAATTAATGTTGCTACTCTTCCAACCCATACTAATTCTTTTTCGCTCGCCTTTGGTTTGAAATAATGAAGGTAGAGATCTCTTGTAAAATACATTGCGCCCAGATTTAAGTGAGATGCAATTGTAGAAACGTGAATGGCAATTAATGCCGCGAAGAAAAATCCGATTAGTCCTACCGGAAGATATTCGAAGCCGAGCCGGAACCACCCCAATTCATATTCAGCTTGAGT
>JBBIHP010000156.1:1309-2458 GCA_037446915.1 Ignavibacteria bacterium | reverse complement strand
GCAAACGGATTCATTCTCCATGACTCACCCATTATAGTTAATTTATCTGCAATAACAGTTGGACCGCCGGCTGCCATAATTCCCCAGACAGAAACAATTATTATCATTAAAAATGCAATAATTCCTTGCTGGAAGTCAGCCATTATAACTCCCCAATAACCAGCCGCAAGAACATAAATAGCACATAGCGAAGAGAAGAGTACAAGACCAATCCACAAATCCCAGCCGAATAGATACTGGCAGACTTTTCCCATTGCAATGCCGACCCATCCGAGGATGAACATGTTCATAAAGACTTGCCAACCGGAAATCCATCCGCGAAGCATCTCTGCACCGAGACCGTGAAAGCGGATTGTATTCCATTCGGCTTGAGTGTATGCGAGCGAGCGCCGGAAAATTCTTGTTGATACAAATGCACTTATTGCACACCATGCTGCAAAAAATGTATACCACAATCCGGCAATTCCATACTTATATACAACTCCGGTTACCCATATTGGTGTATCGGTTGCTGTATGTGTAGCATAAACAGATGATGCGGGTAACCACCACGGTAATCCGCGTCCTGCTAAAAAGAAATCCGATTCGGATCGTTTACCAAGCCGGTAAAACGCTACGCCCAATCCTACCGTAACCATAAGGAATAATACGACCCAGAACCAATCAAGGAATTGAAATTGAACCATTAACTACCTCTTTTATATTTACGAATTTGGATTTTGGAATTGTTGAAAGAGAGATGTTTGATACAAGATATTTGATGCTGGATACCGGATATATGAGGAATGATTCAGTAAAGAATAAATTCATAGAAGGTTAGATTTATTTGAAGTGAAATTAGGGAATGAAGGGGAGTGAAGCAACAATTAATTTCTCTGCGTTCTAAGCGGAATCTCTGCGAACTCAACCGCATGCTGATAAATCTGCGTGAAAATCTTTAAGAGATAATCACGCAGAGGCTAAACGTTAAAATGAATATTCAATACCGACTTTAGCAATCCAGTAAACATATTTTTTAGTATCAACAGAATTCATGTTAGAATTAGAATAACTTTTACCATACTCGTCTCGAAAAGTATCGTTGATACTTACCAATAAATTGATTTTGTTTGTAAGGTGATAACCGAACATGATAGTGTACTCAAACGA
>JBBIHP010000156.1:0-1209 GCA_037446915.1 Ignavibacteria bacterium | reverse complement strand
GTCATATTCAGATCGCTCACTTTTAAAAGGATTCCATGAAGTAATTTTGTATTCACTAATGTGATCGTTTGTTGAGAGAAAGTTGATTTCAAAGTAAATTCCATCATATTCTTTTTGGCAAATAAGTAGAGAAGGTATTAATAGAACGAACAAAATTATAGTAATGAAAAACCTATTGAAATTATTAGTCATACTCTTTCCAAGATTGTAAAAAATTTTGAAAACTATAAATTAAAATCTATGCCTAATTCAATAAGCCAGTTTAGTTTTTCTGTAGTATCTATATAGATAGGAGTTAGATAATCACTTGACCAGCTTTCTCTCCAATTTTCTTTTACATAAAAACTATAACCAATCATAACTGAAATGTTTTTTGAAACAGCCATACCAAGTGATAAAACCGGGCAGAAATAAAAACCATTTTCTGATTTTCTACCCCAGGTAATATGGGAATCTTCGAATCCAAAGTTATAATCTGCTTTTATGCCAACGATAGCATAAACTGGTTTGAATAAGTTTGTACTTAAATAGAATCCGCAATTTACTCCCAGCAAATCCAGATCACCTAAGAATATGCCCGGGCGTACTTCAAATTTTGTATTGAGAAGGAGAGGAAATCTCCATGAATAAGCCAGATTAATTCCGCTCGAATATTTAGCTGAATTAAGCTCGTCAATTTTTATTAGACCCGAATACTTTTTTTGATTTAACTCTGTTTTAATTATTGGGACCTCTATGACGATTCCCATATTAGATTCCTGGGGATATAAAGTAACCATCGGTAGAATAATAAACAGAATCAATAGATATTTTGCAATACAAAAGCGCATTAGTTTTTATTTCTTTTACAGACTATTTCCAAAGGAATAGATAGTCATTAATTTAAAACAACTTTTTAGTTACATATTAAATCCGTCACTTCAACAAACTAAAAATCATATTCAAGTCCAAGCTTAAATAACCAATAAAGATACTTAGTGAAATTTGACTTTGAACTTTCACCATAAATATTATCAAGTGTTTTCTCAATAGAAATAAATGTTGAAAGATTATCGGATAACCTCATACCGGCCGCAATATTTAGAGAATAGTTGAGGAGCTTATGAGAATATGTGCGGCTGGGTCCGTAATAGTTCAAATATGAATTCAGTCCAAGAATTCCAAAGAATTCTTCATTTAATTGTTTTCTCAACAATAGACCGAAATGAA
>JBBIHP010000155.1:0-4849 GCA_037446915.1 Ignavibacteria bacterium | reverse complement strand
AGTTTGGTAATAATTCCTATCTGTTATATTTTTTGGGTACAACAATTAATCATTAATTAATTAGGTGTAGATATGCAACAATTTGTAAACCGATTCAAAGTTATTCAGCTAATAATATTATTAGCTTTTATTACCCTCCAGACAAATGCCCAGGTTAAATTTAATCCCGATACCGTAAAAGCTCAGAAATTTGATACGGGTAAAATGTGGTCTTTCGATTATCCTCCGTTCGATCACTTCGAAAAGACATACGGATTTAAACCGACACAGGACTGGTTTGATGATGTTCGTCTTTCAGCTCTCCGGATTCCAGGATGTACTTCTTCATTTGTATCCGGTGATGGATTGATGATGACAAACTACCACTGTGCAGAAGGTGTTGTAAGACGTGTTCAGAAAGAAGGCGAGGACCTGATTAATAACGGATTCTTTGCTAAGACAATGGAAGAAGAGAGAAAAATTCCCAACTACTATACAGATCAATTGGTCTTTGTAAAGGATGTAACAGAGGAAGTTCAAAAAGCAATTGCAGCTGGTAAAACAAATGAAGAGAAAGCTAAAATAAAATCGGAAATCTCTACAAAATTAATTGATCAGTATAAAACCGAAACCGGGTTAACTTGCCAGTTTATTTCTTTATTCAACGGCGGAAAATATTCTATTTACGGTTACAAACGTTACGATGATATCCGTCTTGTTTTTGCACCCGACTATCAGGCAGCTTACTTCGGCGGAGATTACGATAATTTTACTTATCCGCGCTACAATCTCGACTGTGCATTCTTTAGAGCTTACGAAAATGGCCAGCCTGTTAAAGCAGAAAACTTTTTCAAATTCTCTACTGAAGGAATTACACCGGGTGAACCAATATTTACAGTTGGAAATCCGGGAACAACTCAAAGATTAAAAGCAGTATCATTCCTTGAATACGCAAGAGATATTTCTTACCGCAACAATTCATTTTTAAGCGATAATTATTTCAATGCTCTCGAAACTCTAAAATCACTTAATCCGGCCAACAAAGATGTGTATGAAAGAATAAGAAGACAAATTGGAAACGGTCAGAAAGTTTTTCATCAGACATATAAGGGATTGAATGATCCTTACCTTTTCGCAAGAAAAATTGATTTCGAAAAATCTCTTAAAGAAAGAGTAATGGCAGATAAAGATCTAAAAGAAAAATACGGTTCAATCTGGGATAACCTTGCAAAAACAAGATCCGAAATGAGAAATATTGGTCCCAAGATTGCTGCTTATTCATTAAATCAAACATTCCATGCAAGATACTTTTTTATAGCTCGCGATTTAGTTGATATGGCCAAAGAACTTAAAAAACCCGAAGCCGAAAGAGCATCTAAATATGCTACTGCTAAACTCGATTCAACTCTGAATGCAATGTATGCAGATAACATAGATAAATTATTAGAGAATACTAAACTTGGTATTCAGGCAGATTATATTAGAATGAATTTAGGTGATAACGATCCGATAGTTAAAAAGTTATTCGATAACAAGATGAACAAAGATGCGGCTGATTATATCTTATCCAAATCAAAACTTGCAGATAAAAAATCCTTCTTAGAGTTTGCAAAAAGCGGCGCAGATAAAATTTTAAGCGGCGACGATCCGTTTGTTTACTTTATTCTTCAGACACAGGAACGAATTCCGGAACTTCAGAAACAAGCAAAAGAAATAACCGATACTGAACAGGTTTATGATGACATGCTCGGTCAGGTTGTATTTCACTTTTACGGCACAACAATTCCGCCGGATGCTAACTTCACACTCCGTATAAGCGATGGCGTTCTTAAGAGCTTCGATTATAACGGTACTATTGCACCAACCGTTACAACTTTCTACGGTATGTACGATAGGAATTCCTCATTCTATAAAGAATATCCATGGAATTTACATCCAATGTGGAGCGATCCTTCAAAAATTAATTTAGCTACACCTCTTAATTTTACTTCTACCAATGATATTGTCGGCGGTAATTCCGGTAGTGCCGTTATTAATAAAAAAGCAGAAGTCGTTGGTCTTGCATTCGATGGTAATATGGAAAGCATTTACGGTAATTTCATTTTCATGCCGCACGAAAACCGATGCGTTTCAGTTGATGCAAGAGGTATGATGGAAGCATTCGAAAAAATTTATAAAGCTGAACGATTTGTTAAAGAATTGAAAGAAGGAAAATTATCTAAGTAATTTTTCTATTTGTGTCTTGGTGGCAAAATATTTTTGCCATCAAGGCACTATAAAAATCAAATCAAATTATTTGCACACCGAGGTTGAAATGAAAAAATTAAAAAACTTTTTACTCATCCCGCTTTTTTTATTTATCACCACGTTACTTCGCAGTCAGTCGATTTATGAACCGGTTGATATATCCAAAGTAAAATTCGACTTAAAAGAGATGGGAACGATGTGGACGTTTGATGCCGTTCCTACAGACTATTTTGAAAAGAAGTACGGATTCCGTCCAACACAGGAATGGCTTGATGATGTAATGAAATCAGCTCTTCAATTTGGAGGAGGATGCTCCGCTGCGTTCGTTTCAGAAGACGGATTGATTATGACCAATCACCATTGTGCAAGAAATGTGCTTTTAGGACTTTCGCCCAAAGGAGAAAATTATCTGCGCGACGGATATTATGCAAAGACGATGGCAGAGGAAATAAAAGTATCAAGGTTATTTGTAGATCAACTAATACAAATTATTGATGTAACGGATGAAGTCCTTACCGCATTTAGATCCGGCTCAACCGATGAAGAAAAAATTAAAAATAGAAGTGCAAAAATTTCTGAAATAGAGAAGAAAAATTCTGAAGAGACCGGATTGACATGCCGTGTGGTAGAATTATACAAAGGCGGTAAGTATTCATTATATCTTTACAAGCGTTACAACGATATCCGACTTGTAATGGCTCCCGATTTTCAGATTGCCGCTACCGGATGGGACTGGGATAATTTTACTTACCCGCGTTATGAGCTCGACTTTATGTTCTTCCGCGCATACGAAAACGATAAACCCGTTAAGACCGATCACTTCTTTAAGTTCAGCGCTAAAGGTGCCGAAGAGGGAGAACCGATATTCGTTGTAGGAAGACCGGGCAGTACTCAAAGATTATTATCCGTTGCACAATTAGAATTTTTCCGCGATAAACAATATAAGTATACGCTCTCCATGTTGAACGAGCAGTATAATATTGCTTACGAACAATTCCTTGCCAACCCGGATAAATTTGATGAAATGCTTAACAATGTACTTGGTGTTGGAAACGGAAGAAAATCATTCGCCGGAAGATACCTTGGTCTACGCGATGAATTGATAATGGCTAAGAAAAGAGATTTTGAAAAAAATCTTATTGCTAAAGTTAATAGCGATCCGGCTCTTAAATCCAAATATGGTCATATCTGGACTTCAATAAAAAATGCTGTAGATGAATTATCAGGAATCTATAATGATTATTTAACTCTAAACTTCAGATCACCATATGCCATTGCAGCTCAAAACGCAATTACATTTGCAGAACAGATGAAACTACCGGAAGAAAAAAGGGAAGGAAGATTTAAGAAAGACTCACTGAATGTCACTATCGAAAAACTCTATCCCTCCATAATTGCTGAAACAGATAACAGGAATCTGAGAGTAGTAGTTAATTATATGAATATTGTTCTTGGCGATGATCACTTTATCACTAAAGAAATATTCGGCGGCAAAAAAGGTGATGACGCGGTAAAATATTTAGTATCGGTTTCTAATCTTGTATCAAAAGAAAAGTTTGTTAAGTTCTTAAAGGAAAGTACTCCGGATCAGATCCTTAAATCGGGCGATCCATTTATACGTTACCAGATGTATTCCAACGATAAAAGAAAAGTATTGGAGCCAAAGTATAGAGAAATTCAGAACACGTTATCGGTTCTTAATCAATCGCTTGGAGAAGTAGTCTTTTCTGTTTATGGTAATCAAATTCCACCCGATGCTACTTCATCACTCAGAATTTCTGATGGCGTAATTGCCGGATACGAGTATAACGGAACATTAGCTCCGGGCAAGACAACTTACTTTGGTCTGTGGGACCGCTGGTATTCGTTTGGTAAGAAAGCTTATCCATGGGGATTGCATCCGCGCTGGCAG
Source organism: Ignavibacteria bacterium (assembly GCA_037446915.1). Lineage (GTDB taxonomy): Bacteria > Bacteroidota > Ignavibacteria > Ignavibacteriales > Melioribacteraceae > DSXH01. The sequence continues at coordinate 711 of JBBIHP010000155.1, read as the reverse complement.
AATATTCCAGATGGATTTGATCTTTCGGTTCCGGTTGGATTCGCCTCTACAAATGATATTGTTGGCGGTAACTCGGGCAGCTCAGTTATTAACAGGAATAAAGAAGTTGTAGGACTTGTGCACGACGGCAACCTTGAAAGTCTTGCCGGTGATTTTATTTTCCTTGAGTCTAACAACAGAACAGTTGCAACTGATTCCTGGGGATTAATGGAAGCGTTAAAATTTGTTTATAAAACAGACCGCCTTGTAAAAGAATTGCAACAAGGTAAGATTAATTAAAATAGCAATGGCACATAGATCAGTTTAATCTGTTAGATCTGTGTGCCATTTTCTTTACACAACTTTAAGAATATCAGAAATTAATACCGAAGCTGTTGCCTTAGCACCCCCGCTTTGACCCTTAATTACAAATGGATGATGTTTGAAAAACTCTGTATAAGACAGAACCACTTTTTCATTTGCGGATGCTGAATAGAACGGATGTACTTCGTCAACCATTTCGATTCCTACAGAAGCCTTGTTGTTTTGGAAACGAGCAGCATAAACAAGCTTCCGTTTATTTTTTACCGCAACTCGTTTCATCACATCAAACTTACTATCGGCAATTTTAATGCTTTCGTAAAATCTATCCAGTGATTTAATATTACGCAAAATTATCGGGACAAGGTTTTCAATTTTGATATCGTTCATTTCGATTTTAGCGCCGGATTC
>JBBIHP010000154.1:0-4858 GCA_037446915.1 Ignavibacteria bacterium | reverse complement strand
TCATCCGAAAACCGTTGTTCAAAACGTTAACATTTCCTATGTTGCGGCATAATTTCCCAATAATTAAGAATCCAATATGAAAAAAATTATACTCTTCTGGATAATTGCATTTATTATAACAGCAGCATCGGCGGTATTTCAAAGAATGACAGGTCCAACCTACCCGCTTTCGGGCAAAGTAACACTTGATGGAAAAGAGATTAAATACAAATTCGACAGGAGTCATTCTACTTCGGAGGATTGTAAAGTATCATTAGCAGTAAATGATAATTCTGTTAAAGGAGTTTTATTCTGGCGTAAATACAAATTCGATAAAGAATATAACCGTGTTGAAATGACTGGTAACGATACTTTAACAGCATTTCTTCCCAAACAACCATCTGCCGGTAAACTGGAATATTATGTTGAGCTTTACAAGGATGAGAAAGTAATTGATGCTCCAAATGATAGAGCTGTTGTAATCAGGTTTAAGGATGATGTTCCAATCTGGTTGTTAATTCCACACGTAATATTCATGTTCGCAGCCATGCTTATTTCAACAAGAACCGGACTAGAATATTTTAACAAGGAACCAAAGTTCGAAAAATTGGCTGCATGGACAATCGGAATACTTCTTATTGGCGGATTTATTTTCGGTCCGCTTGTTCAGCAATATGCATTCGGTGCATTATGGACCGGTTTTCCTTTCGGATACGATCTTACGGATAATAAAACTCTAATTGCTGCGTTAGTATGGATTTTTGCCTGGTATAAAATCAAAAAATCTCAGAACCCGAAAATCTGGGTTTTAATTGCTGCTTTTGTAATGCTGATTGTGTTTTTAATTCCTCATAGTGTTCTTGGTAGTGAATTAGATTATAGCAAAATAGAAAGTCATTAATTAATTGTAGAATTCTAATCCTATTAATCAGGAGTAAAAATGAGTTCACACGAAAAACCAACAACAACGGGATTACCTCATAACGCTTATGCGGAATTGAAACCCGGCGAAGAGTATATTCCCGTAATGTCTCCCAATAAGGATTATCCAGAAGTAACACCTTACTCGGTTATTACAGGAATAATAATGGCAATTATTTTTACTGCCGCTGCCGCTTATCTAGGATTAAAAATCGGTCAGGTTTTCGAAGCTGCTATACCAATAGCAATTCTTGCAGTTGGTTTATCTGCCGCATTGAAAAAGAAAGGATCGCTCGGTCAAAATGTTATCATCCAGTCTATCGGCGCAACTTCAGGTACAATTGTAGCCGGCGCAATTTTCACAATTCCTGCTCTTTACATATTAAATCTTGAAGCTGACTTCTATCAAATCTTTTTTGCATCTCTTCTTGGCGGATTTCTTGGAATATTATTTCTGGTTCCGTTTAGAAAATATTTTGTATCGGAGATGCATGGAAAATTTCCTTTTCCTGAAGCTACTGCTACAACCGAAGTTCTTGTCGCTGGCGAAAAAGGAGGGGGACAGGCATTTGTTCTTGTTGTTGCCGGATTGATTGGCGGGATCTATGATTTTATTGTTGCCGCGTTTGGATGGTGGAGCGAAGTCATTACAACAAAAGTTGTTGGAATAGGACAGACACTTGCTGAAAAAATCAAACTCGAGTTCCGTGTTAGTTCGAGCACTGCAATACTCGGACTCGGTTATATAATCGGTCTTAAATATTCTGCAATAATTGCTGCGGGTTCGTTCCTGTCATGGTTTGTTCTGGTCCCGGTTGTTGCTTATTTCGGTCAGCACATTATTGAACCAGTCGGCAACAACATTACCCTGCTTATTAAGGATATGTCAGCAGAGCAGATTTTCAGATCGTATGTTCGCCATATTGGTATTGGCGGAATTGCGATGGCGGGATTGATTGGAATTATTAGATCATCGGGAATTATAAAGAAAGCATTCGCTCTCGGCTTCCAGGAATTATTTGGTAAAAAAGTAAATGAAGAAAATATCCGCACACAAAAAGATCTTCCAATGAAAATTATTTTCGGCGGATTGGTTGTTGTTGCAATATTGGTTTTTATATTCTTCTTATTCGGAGTTGTTGATAATTTGTTACAAGCACTTGTGGGACTCTTAATTGTACTAATAATATCATTCTTATTTACGACTGTTGCTGCAACAGCAATTGCAATAGTTGGAACTAATCCAGTAAGCGGTATGACGTTAATGACGTTAATTCTATCTTCTGCAGTATTGGTTTCAGTAGGATTAAGCGGTCCGGCTGGAATGGTTTCTGCGTTAATTATTGGTGGAGTTGTATGCACAGCTTTATCACAAGCCGGTGCTTTCATTACAGATTTGAAAATCGGCTACTGGCTTGGTTCTTCACCTTATAAACAGGAGAGATGGAAATTCGTCGGTACAATATTCTCCGCCGCAACAGTTGCATGGATAATTATGGTATTGAATGAAACATACGGATTTACTGGCGATAATGCTCTTGTTGCACCTCAGGCGAATGCAATGGCTGCAGTGATACAGCCGTTGATGTCCAATCAGCCGGCGCCCTGGATACTTTATCTTGGCGGTGCCTTCCTTGCATTAATCTTAACAATACTTAAAGTGCCGGCACTCGCATTTGCACTCGGAATGTATATACCAATGGAATTAAATATGCCGCTCTTATTTGGCGGACTGATTGCACATTTTGTATCAACACGCAGCAAAGATGATAAGCTTAACACTGCAAGACGTGAAAGAGGAACATTGATTGCTTCCGGATTTATTGCCGGTGGTGCACTCTTTGGAGTATTAAGTGCTATACTGCGTTATGCAGGTTATAATTGGGTTCAAACTGAATGGCAGGAGACTCATTCTGCAGAACTTGTAGCTTTGATTATGCTCAGCTTAATTGCTGTTTATATGATCTGGGATTCGATGAGAGCTAAGAAAGAAGAGTAAAATTGATTTTGAATAATGAAAAGAGAACTTGTTAAATACAAAAATATTTCCGAGAAAATTTATTTGATTCGAAATCAAAAAGTTATGCTGGGTTGATTTAGCATATCTTTATGGACTGGAAACGAGAATCTTAAAACAAGCTGTAAGAAGAAATATGGATCGCTTCCCGGTTGATTTTATGTTTCAGCTTACAAAAAAAGAATAGCGTGAGCTTATCACAAATTGTGATAAGCTCAACAAATACAAGTTCTCTCCCTCTTTGCCATTTGTTTTTACTGAACAGGGAGTTGCCATGCTCTCATCTGTTCTTAACAGCAAAAGAGCAGTACAGGTTAATATTGTAATTATAAGGGCATTTGTACGAATGAGAGAATTGATGGAATCGCATCGGGTACTGGCAAAGAAATTGACTGAATTAGAATTAAGAATTGATTCACATGATGTTAGTATTTCCACAATATTCGAGGCAATTAAACAGTTAATAGCATTACCAGAAAAACCTAAAAGGAGAATCGGTTACTAATTATAAGTTAAAGAGAGATTTGAAAAAACATTTGTGAGGTTGACTAAAAATTTTTCGATCTTAATCCGCGAAAATCTGTTAAATCCGTTTCATCTGCGGGCTATTTTCTTTTAGATTACTTTTTAAACAATCTCATTTTTTATTCACGATTTATGTAGAGTCATTAAATTCATTCAAACTTTTTAATTAATTTTTACCCGCTCATTTTAACTTCCCGGGGGAATAGACATGAAAAAATTATTCATTTTAATAATGGTGTTTGTTATGTCAACTCTGTTTGCACAAAATTTGGAACGAAAAGAAGTTCCTGTAAAATATAAGTGGGATAATTCTATTCTCTATAAAAATCTTGATGAATGGAATAAGGATAAAACAGAAATCGAAAGTAAAATTGAAAACCTGAAATCTTTCAAAGGGAAATTGGGTGAAAGTGTGGAAATTTTTTATAAGGCATTGCGGATTTATTTCGATACTTATAAGCTTTACTACAAATTATCGGATTATGCGTTCAGACTTGCCGACGAGGATTTACGGATAGGTGCTAACCAATCACTTAATCAGCAAGCAACAACACTCGGAACTCAAATTGGGGAAGCTGCTTCTTTCATAAGTCCTGAATTATTGAAGATCGATCAGAATAAAATAGAATCTTTCTTCAATCAGAAAAAAGAATTAGAGGAATTCAAGTTTTATGTTTACGACATACTTCGGCTTAAAGAACATACATTAAGCGAAAGTGAGGAGGAGATTCTTGCAAGTGCCGGTCTTATTACATCTACAATGAATGAAGTCCACTCGATTTTTGATAATGCAGAGAAACCAAATCCGGTTGTAAAACTTTCCACCGGTGAAGATGTATCGCTTTCTTCTGCGGCATATTATAAATACCGTGCTACTGAAAACAGAAGTGACAGAGAGAAAGTAATGCAGAGCATGTTTACGGACGGATATAAAAAATTTGAGAATACATTTGGTGCAAACCTTGCCGGTAAAGTAAGAGCCGATTATTTCTTTGCTAAGAATAGAAAGTATAAGTCTGTACTTGAACAATCTCTCGATGCTAATAAAATTCCTGTAAGTGTTTATGAGAATCTGATAACCGAAATTAATAAAAACTTGCCTACGCTTCACAGGTTTCTAAAACTGAAAGCAAAAATGCTTGGTGTTGATCAGCTCCACTATTACGATCTCTATGCGCCGATGGTTAAGGATGTCGATTTCAAATTCACTATTGAAGAAGGTCAGGATGTTATTCTCGATGCATTCAAACCTTTGGGCAATGAATACGTTAACACGGTAAAAAAATCTTTTTCTGATAGATGGATTGATTACATCCCCACCAATGGTAAACGAAGCGGTGCATATTCATCAGGTGCAGCTTTCGATTATCACCCATTCATATTAATGAACTGGACAGATGACTTTGAATCTGTCTC
>JBBIHP010000153.1:0-4863 GCA_037446915.1 Ignavibacteria bacterium | reverse complement strand
TATCATTACTTGCTATTTCATTGCATTTATTAATTGCATAAAGTATCGAATCATACTCCGGTAATTTTTTTGTTAATTCCTCTTGGGTAATTGTGGAATCATTTGGTTGAGGATAGGTAATCATATTTAGCTTAAAATCATTAAATACTTGTGCTTTATCATTTGAGTAAGGTTTATTGTCAATAAAGGAAAAAATGGAAGGGAACGAAGAAGAATGAAGATCGGGATCGATTTTCTTTTCTGTCATATTATCTATATTTATTTCGTTTAAGGAAAGGGGAAAGGAATCCTAAAATCAATATGTCAATAAATTTAACTTATAGCAAGTATTTTTATGAATACAATACTAAAAATTAGTTTTGGAATAGAATTAACGACAAATTATATAAATATTTTATAGAATATTACATGAATATTCCGAAACAATAATATACTGGGTGGATACGAGAGAATTAAGGAATTCCGAGACTTTTACAGGATTAACCCAGGGGTAATTACCTGCTTCGTTTGAAGGGATGAACTCTCCGTTTTTATAAAATATTAAGATAATAAATTCCCCGTGAGACATTTTACTGCTGGCGAGGTTTTGTGGTGCGGTACAATTTGCAATTATAAATTGAAATGGTATTTACATTTTGATTTTTTACTTATTAAAGAGGTCAAATGCATCAACACGAATTTTGGCAATGGAATTAATTTATAATCTCAAGCTTTTTCATAAAGGATTCGAGATTGGCTTTTCTTCCAAGAAAGTTTTCAAGAAGTATATCAAAGTCATCTGATCCATACTTTTCTAAAATCTTTTTTCTATAATCTTTACCAGTTTGTTTATTTAATAATCCTTCATTTTCAAATCTAGAAAATATTTCTTGCGAAAATATATCGCCCCATAAATAAGAATAGTAGAGGCCGTCTTAACCTATCATATGTACCCATGAAGCCGGATAATGTGAACCTTCTAAGGGTGTTAATCCGATTATTTCTTTATATAGTTTATTGTACGATTGAATCACATCAACATTCTCATCAGAAGAATGATAGATTAAGTCAAGTAATGTTAGAAACACCCCGGGTTCGAATCTGTATGGTTTAATTCCGGAGATATAATTATATGCATTGCAAATATTTCTAGAGGCAATGATTTTATCTACAAATTCTTTGGGAATTTTCTGAGTATTGTCTTTGTAATATTCAGAAATAGAATTTATTATGTCGGGTGACCAAATCCAGTTTTCAAGCAATTTTGATGGTACTTCAAGTATATCCCAGTTTCGGTGTGAAAAACAAAGACTAGCGTATTTACCTTTATAAAGTGAAATTTGTAGTGCATGTCCAAATTCGTGGAATAAGACTTTTAAATCGTCGAATGATAATAATGCAGGTTTGTCGTTCATTGAAGGATTCCAATTACCGACTAGCACAGTTATAGGTGGGCAATATTTTCCATCTGTTAAAGTTCTACCGACAATAATTGGAGTAGTAGAATACCAGCCATATTTCCCGTTACGGGGGTAAAGATCGACATATAAATATGCCAGGCAGTTATTAATATTTTTGTCCGAAATCTGGTAAAGCTTAACTTTTTCATCCCATACTTCCGCGTTTACAATTTCGATAATGTCTATATCCAGCAAATTAGAGAAAAGTGATAACATATTTTTCATTACATTTTCCGTAGGGAAATATTCCTTAAGCTTTTCATTATCCAGTGAATAATTCCGCTTTTTAATTTGATTTACAAGATAGTTAATGTCCCATGGATCAAGTTTATCGCAAGTGGAGAATAAACTTTTTTTCACTTCCAGCAGATGCACTAAGTCCTCATTCTTCTTATTCATTAATTTGCTCTTTAACGTATCTACAACAGCTTTCACTCTATCAACATCTCCGGCAGACAGTTTAGATATTCTATATTCAGCCCAGCTTTTATATCCAACCATAACGGATATTTCTCTTCTTATTTTAAGAATTCTTTCTAAAATTTTAGTATTAGTTTCTGCAGCTCTGTTTTCATACGCAAACTGAATTTTTTTTCGTGAATCGGATTTATCAGCATTCTCCAGAATCTCCAGAATAAATGGAGTCTTTAAAGGCATAATATATTCTTCATCTTTTGTTTTTTTTAATCCTTCAATAAATGATTCTGAAACTCCCTCAAGTTCTTCCTTGTATACAAGCACACAGCTTGAATCCATATCAATATTTTTTGAGAACTGAATTGATAGTGCAGATAACGAATCTTGTAGTTCCTTCACATTTTTATTGACTTCTGAAGAAAGATGAAGCCCGCCCTCTTCAAAATTTATTAGAAATTCCGCAAGAAGTTTTTTCTCAACATTCATTGGGTGAATACATTTTAATGCTTCATAAATATCTTTTCTGGAAAAAATATAATTCCAGTATTTTGATGCGCGTTCCAGAAGCAGGTAGCTTTCTTCTCTTATTTTTTCCTCAGGGTATACCATGATTAAATAATTTAACTGCATAAAAGTATCTTCAAATATCCATAATGCATTTTCAAATTCTACCAACGTATTTTCTACGGTTCTTGAATTAGAAGGAATATCAAGAATTGTCCGAACTTTAGATTCAAAATCTAATATCGACTTTTCATACTTTGATGTCAGCTCACCGGACTCAAAATGAATTTGAATTGGAGATTCTTTTTTTTGTGAAAACATTGGAAAGGTAATGAGAAAAAAATAAATCAATAATAAATATTTCAGTATCTCTTTCATTTTATACCTCATTTCGAAAAGTATGTTGAAATAAAATGCATATAATGTGTTGCGCTTAACGAGCCGCCAAGAACAACAAAGCCGCATTCAATAAATTAACTTTATAATTAGAACAAACTTTCATAGCAAGACTACCTTGAACAAGACTGGCGAAACGGAGTAACTACTTTGAAAATAATACAAATGACGGTTTCTAATACCCTCGCGGCTGGAGCAGATTGTTAAGCAGTTACTTTATATTATTGAATTATCCTGATGAAGGTATAGCTATCATCTTTGATGCCAACATATAATTGATTCTAATTATTTCACATATTTATCCCTTTTAAAATATAGCTACTAAAACACTTTTATATAATTAACAACAACAACTTTTGCATCGGAAAGAAAATTATAATTAGTAGAAGTGTTAATAATCCAATTATCAAAAATGGAAAAATAACTTTGCCAAAGAGCCATATTGCGACTTTAAACAAGAGTTATGTTTTGTTCTTAAAAGTTCTCACTCCAAACATCACTACACTAATCATCAGCAGAATACCAATTAGTGCTGCACCAGGCGCATCATCGGTTTCTCCAATGTATAAACCAGCAGCAGCTATGCACAAACCGATTATGATAAAGCAGAGAAATTTGAATACATTTTTGAAAGATGATTTCATAAAGTTTTCTATAATAATAATTTAATAATACTTTTTAAAGATCAGGTTTCTTTTAGTTAAACTGACTAACGACGTTTCAGCTAACCGGCAGCTCGTTAGAGTCTGTCGGACTCCAACGGAGTCTGACGACCTATAACATCAATGCCGAATAGTTGCAACTAATTTTTATTTATTAAAATAATTTTTAGAATAAACGAACTTTATGAGACCGCCATTACATCTTGCCATAAATCTCTTATTTAATGAACCTTCTTCATTTCCTCCTTAATTTCGCAATATTTTGATACGGTTTATTAGCAAGAACGGGTTATACGGTTTTATTTACAGAATATTTTTTATTGCTAACTATTAATAAACTAAAGCCAAGAACTCCAGCGATCATCAATCCATAATCTTCATAAATAGTTAAATTCAATGCTGCACCAAAGCCGATGATGGACCAAAGAAGTGGAATTATAATAGTTAAAACTGGAATCTTTTTATTTATAAAGAGTAACATACCAAACGTAAATATTGTGGTTGGACAAGGCAACCCAAATGTTGGTGAATATGGATACTGATGACCTAACAAATGTCCTAAGATTGGATATATAATTAGACCATATGCAATAAAAATAATACCAACATAATTGAAAATATTATTTCTAAATTCAAATGCAATGTTACCTTTTAGAACCCCATGAATGCCAAACAATATTCCTTGAATGATAAATAGTAATCCGAATAAATAAGCCGCATTATTTATTGCTGTAAAGAAAAGTAAATGATAAAATATTCCAATCCACAGCCAAAAGAAGGACAGCACACCGGCGATAATCTTCCCATAATTTTTTACGGGTTTGAAAAGCAAATAAATACAAGTGAGTGCGATTAGATAAAAAACTATTTGAAGTGGAAACACACTTTGGTTATAGGATTTTAGAACTTCTAAAAACTGTTCAATAGAAAACGGCAACTGCATTTTTATCTACTCAAGCATTTATTTATAGAATATTTCTATCTATTCACCGTATAACTATTAGTTAAAGTGTCAAAGGATAAATTATCTTTAAAATGATAGCCCGTCAAACGAATGCCGGGCAAGACCGTCAAACGAATGCCGGGCAAGACCGTCAAACGAATGCCGGGCAAGTCCGAAAAAAAACAGCGGATAAATCCGCAAGCATTGTTTTGTTTTATCTAAAAAGCACAAATCTCTTGAAGGATATTGTGTAATCTATTTTAATTTTATTTTGGTCGAAAGATCTGATTGAAGAATAGGTATTAAGTTCATACAACTTAATCCAATATTGATTTGAAGGCATAGAGAAATTAATGTGATGAAATTAAATATGCAAGGATAACTTTGTGAAAAGTTGTTGTTAATTATTATAATTTACTTTTTCAGACCACATATAAAAATCGACTTCTTTTGATGGAATAAAAATACCACCTGTATATTTTGCCTCAACAATAAATTCTAA
>JBBIHP010000152.1:0-4935 GCA_037446915.1 Ignavibacteria bacterium | reverse complement strand
GGATTCTCTATAGAGAAGAACGATTTAGGAGTTATTTTCTCTAACGATTGAAAAGAAGAATCCAAAGATGATTTGCGCGATTGTAGTAATAATGAAAAAAGCAGCTGCATCAGCAAAACCAACTAACAGATTAAAAAATTTTGTTAATATAGTTATTAAATAAAAATTTAAGACTAATAAAAAGAGATCGAACTTTTTTTCGAAGGCATATTTTACTATGAACTTCTTGAGTGTTGTAGCAAATATTAGAAACTGAATAGCTAGAAGAATAATATAAGTTTGTTTTAAGGTAAATCCAGCAAATGTTAAAATACCAAGTAATACTACACCGGAAATTAATATCAGGTATAAATTTCTTAAAAGAGAATCTTTTTCAAATGTGCTTAGTAATAGGAAGTAATTTGCAAAAAGATAAAATCCAAAAGGCATACTTTTTTTTACAATTTCAAAATAAAGTAGAGAAATTGGATCCATTAGAGCAAGAATTAAAAAGAAATAAAAATAGTGCTTCTTAAACTGCCTAATAGGAGGTATCAGCCATAAAAAAATACTGAAATAAAATAAATACCGTAATAACTCAGGTGTATTCATTTAAGTTAATCTAAGCACATTGGTGGACATGGCAATGCCATTTCTAATGTCTCTTCACCACCAGAAAGTGTAAATATAATATCACCAGCTTGAACTGCCGAGGTTGAATATTGACTGGCTTTCGGATCTTTAACTTTTGGTGCGTTATACCTTAGTTCGAATGTTACATGTTTACTATTTGTTTTATCAAGAAACTCTTTAACAACTTTAGTACTAAACATATAACCAATTTCCTCTTTGCCAAGAGAAAAACCCTTTTCGGTTAAAGAAAATTTCTTTTCGTCGAGTACATATACTCTGCTGTTTTTAATAGCAAATAGAACATAGTCCCCGGCTTTTTCAATTGCTTTTTCTATATCAGCTTTGGCAACTTGAATTGAGCCCATCACTTTACCGAATAAAATATTGGCTTCACCTTTAGTAAAAGATTTACCAACTATTCCATATTTGCCCTGGGCGTTTAACGATGATGAAAAGAATAAAATGAATGAAACAAGAATGAAAAAGGAAAGTAACTTTTTCATATTAACCCCTCTTTAATTAATTGTGAAAAAATTAACATATTATAAAGGCAAAAAATACAAAAGACTTTCTCGCCCACAAATAAATATATTTATAAAAAAGATAAAAAACAGCAGATTTGTATAGAAAAAATTAAAAGATTCCGGCAATCCTGGTTTGGCAAATTTTACATTTACCCGCCCTTAAATTGTTCTGAAGAACGGAATGCCAATCTCTTTTAATAATAGGAGTGTTGCAAGAGGGACAATATGTAGTTTGACCATCCGGATCGTGCACATTACCGAGATAACAATACTTTATTCCAACATTCTTTGCTGTTTCCCTTGCTTGCCGCAGTGTTGTTGCTGGAGTGCTCGGTTTATCTCTCATCTTAAAATCGGGATGAAATGCAGTAAAATGAAGCGGAACTTCATCACCTAAATTATTTACAATCCAATCGCACATTTGTTTTATCTCTTCTTCGTTATCGTTCTCACCGGGAATAATCAAATTAGTTATTTCCAGCCACACATCTGTTTCGTGCTTTATCCATTTTAAGGTATCTAATACATCATTCAAGTGTGAGAATGTAAGTTTATGATAGAAAGTTTCTGTAAATGCTTTCAAATCAACATTTGCAGCATCAACATATTTATAAACTTCTTTACGCGCTTCTTTATCAATATACCCGGCAGTTACCAATACATTTTTAATTCCTTCCTTGCGTGCGATTCGGGATATATCAATTACATACTCGCCGAATATTACCGGATCATTATATGTATAAGCTATAGACGGAGTATTATATTTTAGAGCAAGTTTCACAACTTCGTCAGGAGTAGCATAGAAAGAATTAGTAGAATCGATACGGGCTTTACTTGTTAACCAATTCTGACAAAATTTACAACCTAAATTACAACCGGCAGTACCAAAGCTTAGAATTTCTGAACCGGGAAGAAAATGATTTAACGGTTTCTTCTCGATAGGGTCAATAGCAAATCCAGTTGGTCTTCCGTATCCAATTGAATAAAGTTTACCATTAATGTTTTGTCTTATGAAGCAGAATCCAGCTTGACCTTCACCAATTGTACAATACCTCGGGCATAATGTACAGAGCAGTTTTTCATTTGCAGCCGGTTCCCACCATTTGGCAATATGATACTCATGGCTTTGCATAAAAACTTTTTAAATAACTTCGAAGCGGATCCAATTTTCTCTGATGTTGGATATTTTCAGTCCGCCTTCTGTATAGATTACTAAATCACCCTTATCCACCAACTTATGTTCTGTTATTAAGTTACGTGCTTCTCCCGCTGCATTGTAACGATAACTTATATCTTTGCAATAAAGTGATGTAACACCCCATCTCAAATTCAATTTATTCATTGTATCGAAATTATCTGTTATTGCAATTATTTTAGCGTTGGGTTTAAACTTTGCCAGACTATTCGGTGTGTTTCCTTTACTTGTAAATGCAACAATTGCCTTTGCATTAATCTGTTTGCTAATAGCACAAATTCCTTTATTCATTGAGTCGAAAAGTTTTTCCTGGATTTCTGTAGGGATATCAAATTTAATCTCAGTAACAAAGTCTTGTGAGCTTTCGGCATTCAGAATAATTTCTTTCATTACTTTAACTGTTTGAGCCGGATATTTACCAACAGATGTTTCGGCGCTTAACATTACTACATCTGTTCCGTCCCAAACGGCATTTGCAACATCCGAAGCTTCGGCACGTGTGGGGATAGGGTTATTAACCATCGACTCTAACATTTGTGTTGCAGTAATAACAAGTTTACCGGTTTCATTACATCTTCTAATCAACCGCTTTTGAATAATAGGAACATTATGGGGTTGAAGTTCAACACCTAGATCGCCTCTAGCAACCATAATTCCATCTGCAACCGATAGAATTGACTCGAAATTTTCAACCGCCTCATGTTTTTCAATTTTTGCAATTATTGGTTTATCAAATCCTTTCTTTGTTAACCAGTTACGTAATGTTGTTATATCTTTCGCATTCCTTACAAATGACAGGGCGATATAATCAACTCTATGTTTTAGTGCGAACTCAAGATTTTCATAATCTCTTTCAGTTACAGATGCAGTTGATAATTTCATTCCGGGTAGATTCATTCCTTTTTTAGGACGGAGTATTCCGCCTTCTATAATTTCGCAACTAACAGAATCTTTTTTCTTCTCTTTAATCTGTAATTTAATAAGACCATCATCAATTAGAATAAGATCGCCTATGATAGCATCTTCAGCTAATTGTTTGTAACTGGTTGAAATTTTTTCTGCAGTACCTAAAAAATCATTTGTTGTTATTTCAATTTTATCTCCGGTTCTTAATTCAATTTCCGGTTTAGATAATTGTCCTATTCTAATCTTGGGTCCCTGTAGATCAATTAATATTGGAATTGGAAGAGATTTGCTTACACAGATTTCATTAATAATATTGAAAATATTTTCGAAGAAATTAAAGTCCCCATGCGAGAAATTTAACCGTATTCCATTTATACCGGAATTAACAATAGCTTCTAAACTTTCCTTTGTTGAAGTTGCCGGACCTACAGTTGCGAGGATTTTCGTTTTTACAAAGTTATTCATTTTCTCTTCTTAGTTGTTCGTTGAATATTTTTATCGTTGTTTTGTTTCGAGTTATTCTTTTTTGGTTCCGGTTTAATTTTCTTGTGCATTGCAATAAGCTCCTTCTCAACAGATCCGAAAACAGTATCAGGTTCGTATTTACCGGATTTTAATTTTTTACCGGATTTAATTCCGGTTAATAATTCTATAGCCTCTTCAACTTTACTGACTGAATAAATATGAAACTGACCTGATTGAACAGCATCAATAATTTCTTTTTTTAGCATGAGGTCTTTAACATTTTGAACAGGAATTATAACGCCTTGTTTTCCTGTTAATCCTCTGTTAAAACAAACATCAAAGAACCCTTCAATCTTTTCATTTACACCGCCAATAGGTTGAATTTCCCCTTTTTGATTTATTGATCCAGTTATAGCATAAGATTGTTTAATTGGTATTCCTGAAATAGCAGAAAGCAAGGCACAGATTTCCGTAATTGATGCGCTATCGCCGTCAATCATTCCGTAACCTTGTTCAAAAACTAAACTTGCAGTAAACGAGAGAGGAATATTTTTACCGAAGTTCTCTCTAAAGTAACCGGAAATTATAAGCACTCCTTTGTTATGTGTATTTCCGCTTAACCCGGCTTCACGTTCAACGTTAATAATATTTCCGTTACCAAGAGAAACCGAAGCGGTAATTCTTGACGGTTTACCGAATCCGAAAACTCCGCTTTCATAAACTGCGAGTCCGTTAATAATTCCCACACGCTGGCCATCAGTATCAATTAGAATAGAACCTTCTTTAATCATTTCAGAAAGTTTCGATTCATACAAACCGTGGCGTTCTTTCCATGCTCTGTATGCTTCATTAACATGATAATCAGAAACATTTTTTTCACCGCTATCTTTTGCCCAGAAACAAGCTTCACGAGTTAAATCGGCAATGTATGCAAATCTTGTAGTCAATTTATTTTTTTCTCCAGCATAACGCGCACCATACTCAACAATTTTTGCAATTGCACTTTTATTGAACTCAAGCATTTTTTCCGATTCAATAATTTTCTTAACAACCATAGCATAGTCATTCAATGCTTGCTCACTCCGTTTCATTTCATAATCAAAATCAGCTTTGATTTTAAAAATTTTGTTGAAGTCCTCTTCGTAACCGGACAGAATTGAATAGATGTAGTTATTGCCTATCATAATAACTTTTATGTCTATGTTAATTGGTTCGGGTTTTAGAATGCTGGGT
>JBBIHP010000151.1:0-4997 GCA_037446915.1 Ignavibacteria bacterium | reverse complement strand
ATGCCGGTATAAAAAAAGAAATTCATCCGCATACATTCCGGCACTCTTTTGCTACTCATCTACTTGAAGGCGGAGCCGATTTGCGAGCTGTTCAGGAAATGCTTGGACATGCAGATATTTCAACCACTCAGATCTATACTCATGTTAACCGTGAATATATTAAACAGGTTCATAAAGAACATCATCCAAGAGGTTGATGATATTATGCCGGTAAAGTATTGGAATATTTCTCTTGTTTTATCACTCTTCATATTGATTAGCTGCGCTCCAGTTAAGAATGAAGATAAACCGGATGGTTATTCAATTTGTCTGGGTGAGTTCGTTAAATATGAAGATGCAGATCTATTCAAATCGAAGTTGGATTTTGAATTGTGGGATAAACTAAAAATAGAATCGGGAGAAGATAAGTATTTTCTAATCTACAGTAATTATGAAACATCATTAGAAGCCGGTAAAAAAGCGTTTGAACTATTTAGAAAATCATTGATAAGTAATTACAAAATTTTATACAAAGAAAAATATGTTTACGATAATTATGCTAACATCCTTTTTATTGGAAGATACCAGGGACGTCCTTCGGTTTACATTTATAATATGGCTACCAAAGAATCAAAATTATTCTGGAGCAGGTGGGGACGTAAAGTAACTACATTAAACCACTCTAAGGACCGTACCTATTCATTTTTTGTAACTGCGCTGGGCTATGGTAAACAGGGAAGCTTTCCATACGTTAGAGATACAAGAATATACAGATTTACAGGGTCTGATGAACTGGTTGAAGAACTTGATGAACTTGGTGATGGTCTTCAGGTTTATACATACTGGGATGCAAAAGATACCTTTAAAGTAAATATCACTAAACCGGATTCAATTAAATCCGATTTACTTTTTCAGGAAATACATTCTTACATTTATCAGGGTAAGACAGGACAGGTTAAGCAAAGAACATTCAGTTTAACTGAAGATGGATTTCCAAAACCGCCGGATATCCAGCCGCAATTAATTTCTAATAATAACACCCGGTTAATACGGCTTGCACAGCTTGATTCCGAAATCTATATTTATTTGAAGAATATCAGAGAAGGTTCAGAATCGATGGTGGGGAATTTTACTGGTAGATTATTTAATGCAATTTGGTCGAATGATGATAAATACCTTTTCATAATAATCAAGAATAATACATTTTCCAGAGTTACAGCAGCCAATCAGCAGGAATTAATGGTAATTGATACAGAGCAAAAAAAACTAATAAAAACATTTCATAGTAATTATTATCAAAATATATTAGCCAACGGAAACTTCATCTTTTATGAAACTATTATGGATGGTGAATCGGTGATTTCTGTTTATGATTTATTAAATGACGATATTTACGATGTAATTAAGATGCCGGGCGGCTGTGCAATAAATAACTTAGTTAAGTGAGCAAATGAGAACCTATTTCAGAATATTAAATTATATTAAACCTTACTGGAAGCATTTAACAGCATCGGTTATTTTTTCAATTTTTCAGGCACTGCTTAATGGCGCTTCAATTTATCTTGCTATTCCTCTGCTGGATACGCTATTTCAACAAGCCGGTGTATCATCTGCCGATTCCTCTTCTGTTAGTCAGAATGTTCCTGGGCAGTCATCGGGTTCTATTGGCGGAATAATAAATGACGTGATCAATTATTTTAAGGAAATTATTTTCAGCGGCGACACTTCGGAAATTCTTCTGAAGATCTGCATTTTAATTGTTATTGCTTTCCTTGGCAAGAATTTATTCGGTTATCTTCAATCTTATTACCTTGCATTTGTAGAACAGGGAATGATACGCGATTTAAGAAATGAATCTTATAAGCACCTTCACAAGTTACCGATGAGCTATTTTAAGAATGAAAAAACCGGTAATCTTATTTCCAGAATTACAAATGATGTTAACATGGTTAACACAAGCGTTTCCGCCGTGTTCTTAAACATGATTCGGGAACCGCTTACTATTATGGTATTTATAGCTATCGCTGTTTCAATAAGCTGGCAATTAACATTGTTTTCCCTTGTCGTGTTACCATTTTCCTTGATCATTATCAGTTACATCGGAATAATATTAAGAAAACAGAGTGGTTTACTTCAACAAAAAATGGCCGATATTACTACCAATCTGCACGAGACAATTACAGGTGTAAAAATTGTTAAAGCGTTTGGAATGGAAGAGTATGAAAACAAAAAGTTTTTTAGTGAAACTCACCAATTCTTCAAACTTGTTTTAAGAATTACACGAATTAGAAATATCTCAAGCCCGGTAACAGAATTTTTAAGTGTAATAGTTGGTGTGGTTATAATTTATTTCGGAGCTCAGCTTGTGCTTGTGGATAAATCAATTAAACCGAGCGAGTTCATAACATTCCTTTTTGCAATCTTTCAACTGATGCCCCCGGTAAAGGAGTTGAGCAGTGTAAATAATCGTATCCAGGAATCGAGCGCTGCCGCCGATAGAATATTTGAAATTCTTGATACTGAACCAAAAATAAAAAATGTTCAGTCACCGGTTTTTGTTAACGGTTTTAACGATAAAATTGTATTTGATAATGTTTCATTTCATTATGATGATTCTGATGAACTTATTCTGGATGGAATCAATCTTGAAGTCAAACGTGGATCGGTAATTGCAATAGTAGGAAGCAGTGGTGCCGGTAAAACAACTATGGTGGATCTTCTTCCAAGATTTTATGATCCTACTTCCGGAGCAATTTTATTAGATGGTCTTGATATAAGAAAAATAAAAATTGATGATTTGAGAAAGTTGATGGGAATTGTAACCCAGGAAACAGTTCTTTTTAATGAGTCCGTTATAAGTAATATTGCCTATGGATTGGATGATTGTGATAAGGAAAAAGTAATTGAAGCCGCAAAAGCTGCAAATGCTCATAATTTTATTTGCGAATTAAATTATGACTACAATACTATCATCGGAGAAAAGGGGACCAAACTTTCGGGCGGACAGCGTCAAAGAATTTCTATTGCACGTGCGTTACTTAAAAATCCGCCTATAATGATTCTGGATGAAGCAACTTCCTCTCTTGATAATGAATCCGAAGTACTTGTCCAGGAAGCTATTGAACGACTGATGAAGGATAGAACTACTTTTGTAATTGCACATAGATTAAGCACTATTAGGAACTCGGATAGGATTATTGTACTCGACCGTGGTAAAATTGTTCAGGATGGGAAACATGAAAGTTTGCTCGCAGATGAAAACGGGATCTATAGAAAATTGTACGAACTTCAATTTAGAGATTGATATTGGAGAAAATAATCAATTCTGAAAATAAATTTGACCGCTTACTTATTGGCTTTGTACTTATTTTTATTGTTACTTTAACCAATTCGATTTTCTTCAACCAGATTGGCTACTTTGGTGCTTTATTAATCCTTCTAATTCAATGGTACAAGACCAGGCAAAACAGATTTTATTCAACTGGATTGGAATTACCATTCATACTATTTCTTTGTGCTGAATTATTATCTGCAATTTTCTCTATCAACCAGGCTGAAGCATTCAGACTATTTTTTAAGCGGCTGGTGCTTATACCTGTTGTTTATGTAATAGCAGCATCGGCAGATAAACCGGAAAATGCAAAATTGTTCCTGAAAGTTTTTTTAACCGCTGCTGTATTAACATTAGTTGCTTATTTAATTGTTGCATATCGGCATTATATTTTTCAGTTATACCGGCTCGAATCGAGAGGTCCTTCTGTGTTTCAATATGTAATGACAGCCGGCGGTTTGATGAGCTTTGTAACTATAATTTTATTCGCTTTTGTAATTAATGAAAAAACCAAACTAAAGATAAAAATTATGATTGTATCTGCATTTATTATTGCTACAATCGGTTTGATATCGAGTTATACACGGGCTGCATGGATCGGTGCTATTGCCGGCATCTTATTTATTCTTATTGTAAAACGTAAATGGATCTATTTAGCTCCGGTTGTTTTAGGAATTGTTCTTCTTATTTTCTTCTCAAAAAAAGAGAGTAAAATCCTGATCTATCCTTTAGATCATCAACCAGAGGCTTTGTTAACTATTAACACAGAAGGGCGTGCGGTTGGTATCGAATCGGTTAACGGATTTTTATATGCGGCAGATTATGAAAAAGGGGTTCTTGTAATTGATTCAACAGGATCTGTAATACAAAGATTAGGAACAGAAGCCCCGACAACAAGAATATTTAGATGGGGTGAAAAACATTTGTTGATCTATTTGATCGATTCAAGATTTATTGTTGGCGAATTAAACCCTGACGGTAAATTGAAAATTGTTAACAAATCTGTTACTCCCGGACTTACACGTGATCTGGAATATAGTAATGGTAGTTTTTATACCGCTGATATTGATTCCGGGTTTACTAGATATAATAATCCGGTAGATCTTAACAGTAACATCAGGTTAATTAATCTTACCGGCATTGAAAGAGCTCAACCGGATTCCAATTCAATTGTTATCTACAATTCTAAAAAAAGTCTTCTTCAACTCTATGCAAAGACAAACAATTATGAATTCCAACCGGCAGATTCTGTACATATAATTTCACCAACATTTTATCTGTGGAAATTTGACGATATCGTATTCTTCCAAACAGACAATGTAATGTTACGGTATGAAATTAATAAAGGAAAACTGAATCCGGTTAATGAGATAAACTTGAAAGGGATTTTTAGAATGACTCAAGTAGATTCTGTTTTGTACTGTTCTACTGTTGATGGAAAGTTTTTCAAATCCCAATTTGGATCTGGTAGAAAAGTTGATTTTGTCTTGTTCCGTGATATTCAAAAAAATATTACTGACTTTAAAATAGTAGATGGAAAATTGATTATAACAACTCTCAAACTTAATCGGCTGGCATCAATCATCGATCCTTATCATGAAACTAATATTGAACGACTTCATCTATGGAGTGCTGGAATCAAAATATTTCTTGATTATCCTTTCTTTGGTGTTGGTGATATTGACCT
>JBBIHP010000150.1:0-5006 GCA_037446915.1 Ignavibacteria bacterium | reverse complement strand
ATGAGCTTGCAAGAAAAGTTTCTGTACTGCCGGGTGTATCTTCCAAACTTGTAGAGTTGGAAGTTGATAGCTGACCTGAATTGTCGTTGAGTATCAAAATAAATCTGTAATAAAATAGAACACAGATTTAACTGATCAAAACAGATATCAACAGATTTTTAATACCGGGCACTAATTTCCTTTAGTACACGAAATAACTCATTCGCTCTTTCGGAACTGATCAGCAGATTTTTCCTGTTCTTAAGATGTATGTGAACACCGATTTTTCCTTTCATAATATAACCTGTTGTTTTCCATCGTATCGAATAACGCAATCCCCATCCGCCGAAATCAATTATCGGATTAAACTCTTTTATCTCGAATGAGCCGATATCACTTAAAAATATTTCTCTTTTAACCATCGGGTAAAAACGAATTAATATTTTTTCGCTATCTACTTGTACAGTAAGTTTTGTAACACTGAAAAGCCAGATAAGGAAAATCATTAAAGGAATCACAAGGAATGACATTACAATCAGCCATGTATCAGAAAGGGGATCGGAACCGACTGGTTTTTTCCAGACCAATTGACTATAGAGCGAATAGAGCTGAAACAAAATAAATCCTGTACAAACCGGAGTAATCAAAAACAGATTCCATTTCTGATTGAAACGTTCTTCTTCAATGAATAATACTTTTTCACTTTTCATTTAATCCCCCTTTATTTCTATTAAACTTTTTATGGTTTTTCAATTCTCTTAAAGCATCGTTAGCAATCCAGCGGGCAGATTTAGAATCAATTAATTTTATTTCCTCGGCTAATTGAATTGCCTGGTCATTTAAAAAACTACTCCGCTTACCAATTTGACGTAGTGACCAATTAACGGCTTTCTTCGCAAAATTTCTCTCGTCTGTTGAGTATTTTTTAATCAATGGAAAAAACTGCAGAAATTCTTCATCATTTTTTTTTTATCATGAACGGTTAAATATGCAATCAATGAAAATGCCGTGCGCCTTACATATTCGTTATTACTCTTTGCCCATTTAGGAATCATTTCATATGCGTGATCCGTCTTGCGGAACAGGTTTGAACATGAACCATCAACAATATCCCATGAATTAAAATCTTTAATCCAGCTGTTCATTAATGATTTTGTTGTGAGTTTTGGATCGGCAATCATTGTAGCAACATGGCGTGCTTCGTGGTAACCGCTTTCCCACAATTTCAATGCAAGATCATGATTTCTTCCAATCTTCTTTGCAAGCTTCCGCATAACCGGAACGTTGACGCCGAATGCTTTATCAACATTTATTCCGAAACGTTTCATCCCTTCGCGATTATACTCACTTCCGTTCTTCTTTAATTCCGAAATAATTTCCTTGACGGTCATTTTTAAAGATTAACCTTATTAAAAGAGATTCGAAAAATAGATTTTGTTTATTTACATTTGATACCAACTTAAGACTTATATTACTTCTTTTCAACGATGAATTACTATCAATATTACAGCGTGATAAAAATGAAAAATGCATCTTTAATTCTACTACTTTTAATATTCGCAAACTCTATTTATTCACAGGATCCGACCAAAAAATTACGCGCTGTTGATAATGGAATTAAGGTCGGTACTATGTTGAGCGGAAAGTTAAACGCCATAACAGATGTTTCGGGTGTGCTCGTAGGACATAAAACTCTTATCACAGGAGAGAAAGTTAGAACGGGGGTTACTGCTGTTTTACCCCATGAAGGTAATTTATTCAAAGAAAAAGTTCCGGCTGCAATTTATGTTTTTAATGGTTTCGGAAAACTTGCAGGTTATACTCAGGTTGAAGAATTAGGAAATATTGAATCACCTATAATTCTCACAAATACTTTGAGTGTTGGAGAGGCAGTAGAAGCAACTGTTAAATATGTTCTTAATATCGATGGCAATGAGGATGTCCGTTCGGTTAATGCCATTGTTGGCGAAACTAATGACGGATATCTTAATGACATCCGTGGAATGCATGTAACCGAACAGGATATTATTGATGCGATTGAATCGGCAAAACCAGGATCGGTTGAAGAAGGTTCAGTCGGTGCCGGAACAGGTACTGTTGCGTTCGGACTAAAGGGTGGAATTGGTACGTCATCCAGACTGGCAACTATCGGTAATAAGACTTACACGGTGGGAGTACTTGTTCAAACAAACTTCGGGAGAGAATTAATTATAAATGGAATCCCTAACACAAAAGAAGTAAAGCATGAGGAAGTAAAGCGGAAGGAGGACGGTTCTTGTATGATTGTAATTGCCACCGATGCACCTCTTACAACACAGAACCTAAAGCGTTTAGCTAAGCGGTCATTTATAGGAATGGGACGAACAACAACTGTAATGTCCAATGGATCGGGGGATTATGCAATCGCGTTTTCAACAGCTTATAAAATTCCTCACGAACCAGCTAATCAATTAAATGAAATACCGGATTTTATTGATAACAACGCAATGACGGTTTTATTTCAGGCGGTAGAAGAAGCAACTCAGGAAGCGATTTACAACTCGCTTTTTGCAGCAACAACTATAGTGGGATTAAAAGGAAGAGTAGTTGAATCCATTTCTGCTGATAGAGTTAAAAAATTATTACTAAAGTATAACAGCCATTAATTATTCGCCGGCGGCTAATCTCATGTATCAATCACCAAACCGTGAGTTAACCGCATTATTATAAATTGAACCGAACGAGTAAGAAATACCTATTCCAAAATTATAAGAATATTGAGTAGCAATTTCTTTTCTGGCAAGAAGAACTTCATCAAGCGATGCTTGACCGCGAGGCAGAGCTAATTGATTATTAATTTTTGAATATCCACCTCTCACATCAAATGAAAATCCTTTTAGCAATCGAACAGAAATAAATCCGTCTGTGCTTAATGAATAGAGATTAAAATCATGGAGATAATTTGAACCGCTTAATCGGAATCCGGCATTTCCCCATGGTTCAATCAACTCGAACGAAAAACGCAGCAAATGACTTAAAAGTGTTTCGCGCATTTTAAAATAAATTGTTTCCCGTTCATACTTATTATAGTTCATATTTACTCTATACTCGGCGCGGAACTGTCTCTGATTGGCTTCGGAGTATGGAAAGAAATTGTATTCAATACCGGGGGCTATACTAAAAGCCAGACTTAAATTACTATAAGTTGATTTTGTTAGTGAGGACCATAATCCCCACGACCAGTTACTGCTAATTGATCCTATATAAGAAGCTGAAATGTTTTGTCTACGTGATATACTTGTAATTTTAGTATCTCCGTAATCGTAATTACTCTCGTTATAATTAAATGAGGCATAAAGATAAATTTTGGAATCTGCCGTAATTCTATTAATTGAAATAGAACTGCCGATATTTCCATGTTTGGCTGTCTGTTGACCGCTAAGAGATGTACTGAGACCCGTTCTGAAAACCCACGAATCCCAGTCATCTGTATTTTCTGTTTCGGAGGAATCACCATTTCCATCGGTGAATGTAATTTTCATTTTATCTGCAATAGGCGATTTGAAAATATATTTTGTCAGTCCCGCTTTTAATGCATCAACCATCTTGGCTCTGCGCTGGTCCTCCGAATCAATCTGATTTATGTTATACTTAATTGTATCATTCATTCCGGCAAAATTTCTTTGACCCATGAAAAGGAGTAAAAATTCTCTTCCGCCTGAACCTGTTCTTTGGTCTGTGAAAAGAATGTGGATATCTGCTTCGGTTCTATCGTTTACATAATTAATTACCGGTATTTGCTCTCTTACATAATTTAAATCGCACCGGCAGTCGAAAAACACTTTGGGCGCACCGCTCTTTATGGAGCTCTGTGAATTAATCTGTATTGAAGCAAATAGTAATATTACAGTAAAAGCTGTTAATATTTTTTTCATATAATACTAATTTCCTGTAACTAATATTTTGGGAATGCAAATTAAAAAGAATCGGGTAATGCAACAAAAAGCCCTCCGAAGAGGGCTTAAAATAAAATTATTAATTTGAGATGATAATGGTTGATCCGCTGCCGCTGTTACCAAATCTTGGATTAACTATATTATTGTAGATCGATCCAAAAGAATAAGATATCCCGAAACCGCCCCAGTATGAATATCCGGTTTCAAGCTGGCGTCTTTGTAATAGTACTTCTTCAAGAGAAGCACTGCCGCGTGGCAGTGAAATCTGGTTTCTTATCTTTGAGTAACCTCCATAAACACTAAATGATAATCCTTTTACAATTTTCCAGGATACGTTTCCAAATAATTCTATCTCGTATTTGTTCATATCATGAAAATAATTTGCACCGGTTAACGTTAAACTGGTACTCCCCCAAGGTTCAATAATTGATAATGTGGAAGATAATTGCTGACTGACCAATGTTTCGTTAGTCTTAAGAAATATTGTTTCTTCGAAGTACCGGTTATATGTTGGAGAAATTCTATAATTTATTCTTAGTTGCCTTGCGTTAGATTGTGAATACGGAAACACATTATATTCAATTGCAGCTGCTAAATATGCACTAAACGATATATTGGAATAGGTTGAACGGAAAGCATAGGCATTTAATCCCCAGGATAGATGGTTGTTTAGTGAAAAATAAATTCCTCCATTAAAACTTTGATTGCGCGACACACTTTTTATTTCTATGATTGATGATCCATCATCATACTTAAAATTATTTTCGGAATAAGAGTTTGAAAGTTTTAGATTAATTTTTAGATCTTCGGTAACTCTGCTTGCGCTGAACGACCCGTTAAACCAGTTATAATTACTTCTTTCTTCGCCGTTGATACTACTATTTAAGCTTGCCTGGAAAAACCAGAAATCCCAGTCATCTTTTGGTTTTTCAGACTGCTGTTTTGGAACGGCAAAAGAAATTGTCATCTGATCGGCAACTCCGGATTTACCTATATATCTAACCAGACCGAGCTTAAGTGCATTTACGGTTTTCTCGCGTATCCTGTTATCTGAATCGGTCTGATCAGTTGCAAACTTAACCGTATCATTCA
>JBBIHP010000149.1:0-5042 GCA_037446915.1 Ignavibacteria bacterium | reverse complement strand
GTAATGAATTACAACAGAGTTTTGATCGAGCATAACACCCTGAAGTCTTCCATAAGGGCATACAATTGTGCATGCCTGTTCACGGAAATATGAAAAGACGAAGTAGAATAATCCGGAGAATATTAATATTGCCGCAAATGTTCCAAAATGTTCTGATGGTGAATCCGAAATGTATTTTTGTAATTGATCGATTCCGATTATGTAAGCAAGAAAGAAATTGGCAATCGCAAAAGAAATTATAAAGAAGATAATCTGCTTAGAACTTTTCTTCAGGAATTTTTCGGCAGTCCAGTTCGATTTGTTTAACAGCTTCTGCTTACTTGCATCTCCTTCAATCCAGTATTCAATTTTCCTAAAAACCATTTCCATAAAAACTGTCTGAGGACAAATCCAACCGCAGAATAATCTTCCGTAAATCACCGTAAATAGGAAAATTGAAACAATAAAAGCAATCATAGTTAAAGCAAACAGGTGAAAGTCGTGCGGTCCGAATGGAATTCCGAATAGAATAAATTTCCTCTCGATAACATTTAGAATAATAAACGGATGTCCGTCAATTTTAATAAATGGGGCACCGAATAAGAATGCAAGAAGAAAAATGCTCACAACAGTTCTTGCATTATAAAACTTACCCGAAGGTTTTTTGGGATAGATCCAAACCCGATTACCTTCTTTTGTAACAGTGGCAATTGAATCGCGGAACGATTCTTCGGTTTTTATTTGATGTTCCATTTCAATTATAATTCATATAAGATATAACTAACTTCCCTTAGTTAAGGTTTGTTTATCATCAGCAGGTTCAACCCAAATTGTCCCTTCTGCGGCTTTTCCATTTGGCGGATTTGTACCGTGAAGAGTCATTATATAACTTGATGCTGATTGCATCTTCTTAGGATCTAATTGAGTCTCCCAGCTTATCATTCCCTTTGCAGGAACACCATATTTGATAACTTTAAAAATATTTTTAACTCCGCCTCCATGAATCCAGAAATCATCTGTTAAGTTAGGACCAACAAGTCCTTCGCCATTCTGTCCATGGCATGTTGCACAATTTTTAAGATAGATTTCTTTACCTTCGGCAATAGATGCGGCATCGTCAACAAATTTTACCGTTTCTTCATTTATAAATGCACCGGTTCGGACTAAAAAATCGCGTTCCATTTTTGCCTGTTCAATTTCAACTTTATATTCTTTGGATTGAACCTGTCCATCATCAAAGACATGAAACACCATGAAATAAATTACACCCCAGATAATTGTTCCGTAAAAAAGCATACTGAACCAAGGTGGAATTCTGTTATCGAGTTCTCTAATTCCATCGTAACTATGGGATAGTAATATTTCCTTTTCATTTTCTATTGGAGTTGAACGCGTAAGAAATTTACCTAAAGCAATTAAAGGTGCCTTGAAAGTTTTTCCTTCAGAATCCTCTTTTTCCGAATAGACAACTATAAGCCAGAGTACAAATGCAATCATTAATAGTGTTACGACCAGCATAAACCTCATAACATTATCAAGAGAAGTATTGCCCTCTGCGGCAAATATGTTTGAATATCCGAACAATAAGGTTATTATTGTTGTGAGCAGGAATAACACTCTATTATTTTGTTTCATCTTCAATCTCGTTATTGTTTTTTATTTCTTTATTGTTTTCTAACGGCAGATTACCCATTTGAGTAATAAGTTTTTTATCCATCCGTAAGGTTCTTACAATTATAAAAATGAACAATCCGAAAAAAACTATTAATCCGATAACAGGGAAAATCGAAATACCATCTATTGAGCTTAAGTACTTGGATATCATTTTGTTTGATTCCCCTTAATATCTTTTCCTAATCTTTGTAAGTAGGCAATAAGCGTAATAACGTCCGTATTCCAATCAGCCGGAACTCCATTATTAATTAGATCATCTGCAATTTCTTTTGCTTGTTTTTCGAGGTCAGCGTTAGCAAATTTTTCGTAACCTTCTTCGTAATCAACACCAACGGATCTTAATGCATTAATTTTTGCAGCTGTTGTAGAAGTATCAAGAATTTGTGTTAACAGCCACGGATATCTTGGCATAATGGAACCGGGGGACATTTGCTGCGGATCTTCAAAATGTAAGTAATGCCAGAGGTTGGAATACTTTCCTCCTACGCGGTGTAAATCCGGACCCGTCCTTTTTGACCCCCACAAGAACGGATGGTCATAAACATATTCACCTGCTTTTGAGTATTCACCGTATCGTTCTGTTTCGGATCTGAACGGGCGAACAAGCTGCGAATGACATGTGTTGCAACCTTCTCTTATGTAAATATCTCTTCCTTGCATCTCAAGCGGTGTGTAAGGTTTAACACTTGCTATTGTTGGAATGTTGGATTTAACTACAAATGTCGGAACGAATTCAACAACACCGCCAATTAGAATTGCAACTGTTGCAAGAAGAGTAAATTGAACAGGTCTTTTTTCGAGCCATCTGTGTATCATTCCGCGTTTCATTTTATCATGTTCGATCATCAGAGGAGCTGCTTCGGCTTCTTCTTCCTTAACAAACTTACCCTGTTTTGCTGTCTTTAATAAGTTGTATCCCATTAAAATGATTCCGGCTAAGTAGAGAAATCCACCGAATGACCTGATGATATGAAATGGAATTATCTGTAAAGTAGTTTCTAAAAAGTTTGGATATTGAAGAATACCGAGCGGGGTAAATTGTTTCCACATTAATGATTGCGCAATTCCCGACCAGTACATTGGTATTGCATAGAATACGATTCCTAAAGTTGAAATCCAGAAATGAGCATTTGCCATTTTCTTTGAATACAAATCTGTATTCCACATCTTTGGAACCATCCAGTATAAAATGCCGAATGTCAACATTCCGTTCCACCCAAGAGCACCAACGTGGACGTGAGCAATTATCCAGTCTGTAAAGTGAGCAATTGCATTTACATTTTTTAGTGAAAGCATCGGTCCTTCGAATGTTGCCATTCCGTATGCTGTTACGGCAACAACCATAAATTTTAGTATCGGATTATCGCGAACTCGATCCCATGCACCGCGTAATGTTAATAGTCCGTTTATCATTCCACCCCACGATGGAGCGATAAGCATAATTGAAAAGACCGTTCCTAATGACTGCGCCCAATCAGGAAGTGCCGAATATAAAAGGTGATGCGGTCCTGCCCATATATATAAAAATATTAATGCCCAGAAGTGAATAATAGACAGACGATATGAGTAAACAGGCCTGTTTGCCGCTTTAGGAAGGAAGTAGTACATCAATCCCAGGAACGGCGTTGTTAAGAAAAATGCTACAGCGTTATGACCATACCACCATTGAACGAGCGCATCCTGAACGCCGGCATAAATCGGGTAACTCTTTGTT
Source organism: Ignavibacteria bacterium (assembly GCA_037446915.1). Classification (GTDB taxonomy): domain Bacteria; phylum Bacteroidota; class Ignavibacteria; order Ignavibacteriales; family Melioribacteraceae; genus DSXH01. Next base: position 1,675 of record JBBIHP010000149.1, on the reverse strand, counting down.
AATGTAACCGGAATTTCGAGCGAGTTTACAACATGAAGAACTGTAACGGTTACAAATGTTGCTATGTAAAACCATATTGCAACATACATATGTTTTTCTCGGCGGTTAATTATTGTGCCCAGCATGTTAGCACCGAATGCAACCCATACAAGTGCAATTAAAATATCGATTGGCCATTCAAGCTCTGCATATTCTTTGCTGGTTGTCATACCAAGCGGCAAGGTTACAGCGGCAAGAACAATAATTGATTGCCAGCCCCAGAAGTGGAATTTACTAAGAAATTTACTCCACATACTTGCTTTGCATAATCTTGGTAAGGAATAATAAACGCCGGCAAAAATTAAATTACCTACGAATGCAAAAATTACTGCGTTGGTATGCAGCGGACGAATCCGCCCGAATGTTAAATAGGGTATCCCAAAATTCAATTCGGGTAGATAGAGTTGTATTGCAATAATTAAGCCGACAAGCATTCCTACAATTCCCCATACTACGGTTGCAATTGTAAAATTCTTGACGATCTGATTATCATAACTGAATTTTTCAACAGTCATTAAAACAGCTCCTGATTTTATTATTGTATAATGTAAAATGTATAATGCAAAATTTTTTTATTACTCTTTACTTTTTTTTCTTTGATCTTTTTTCATTTTGCTTTCATCAATCTTGTCACTCTTCTCGTCACTCATCGTTCTGCTCTCTATGCTATGCTCTTTTTTATTGTTCTCAAATAAGATTCTGATTGCCGGTGTATGTTTATCATCATACTGACCGCTTTTAACTGCCCATAAATATGCAGCTAAAAATCCTGATGCCACTAATAAACTTGCACCTATCAATACAAAAACAACCGACATTAAATAAACCTTTCTTTTCTTGCAATAAAGTTAATAGAAAAAGTTGTAAAGACTACAACAGAAATTGAACTTATGGGCATTAAAATAGCCGCGATAATAGGGGATAAAGAACCTGTTACTGCAAATGATAATCCCACTATGTTGTAAATGAAAGACAAAATAAAACTTGCAATAATTACTTTTCTGCTTTTAATAGAGAATAGAATAAAATCCGCTAACCGGTTAAACGATTTTGAATCGAGAATTCCATCGCAAGCCGGTGAAAAGTTATTTATGTTATCCGAAATAGAAATTCCAACGTCGCTTTTTTTAAGAGCACCAGCGTCATTTAATCCGTCCCCAATCATTAAAACTTTTTTCCCATTCACTTGTAGATTGCTCACATAATCAAGTTTATCATGAGGCGATTGCCTGAAATGAAGCTCTCTTTCATCTGCAAAGAACTTAGTTAGATTTTCTTTCTCGCTATCGTTATCGCCAGATAGTAATGAAATTTCATAATTATTTTCCAGTGAGGAAATTATTCTTTTTAATCCCTCTCTGTATTTATTCGAAATGACAAACGAACCGGGGTATGTATTATCAATTGAAATAAATACACGTGTGTTGTTACTATCACTTGTTTTTGATCCGGTTACAAATTTTTCGGATCCAACTTTAATTTGTTTACCATTTATAACTGCAGTAATACCCTCACCTGTTATTTCGTTGAATGATTCTATTGATGTTACACCGGCATCATGCAAATAATCATAAATCGCACGGCTTAACGGGTGTGAAGAATTCCTTACTGCAGATTTTACAAACAATTTATAATC
>JBBIHP010000148.1:0-5084 GCA_037446915.1 Ignavibacteria bacterium | reverse complement strand
GAAATTGTAATAATCATTCCCATCACACCAATAAAAGAAATTACTTCATCTAAAAAGATAAATGCTAAAATAGCGGAGATACCCGGTGCCAGAGCCATTACAAGCATACTTAAGCGTGCACCGATATGCTGAAATGATTTGAATAAAAATGTATCGCCTATAACTAATCCGGCAAAACCGCTCAATATTAAATTGAAAACCTGTGTAACCGATAAATTTATACTAAGGTTAAAAACTATTATTGTAACCGATAAATAAATTACAGCAAGGAGCAACCTTGTAATATTAACATACAAAGAACCGACCCTTACCGATGCTTCTGTAAATACTATTGATGTTCCCGACCAAAGGATTGCTGTTAAGAGTGCAAAAAATTCACCAACAAGAGGCATAAAAATTTTCCATATAAAGATTAATTATTCCCTTACGCTTTTAATTTATTAACAGAATTTAATTCCATTATTTTTTTCGAAATTTTTTCCCAGACCATTTCAATAGAGATTGCTTCCATCGCCCGCCTTTCATCTTCATCCGAATAATGTTCCAGTTTATGTGGCGACTTAATGTTTATATGCTGATTTCCATACGCACCCCAATCAATAGGATCAGAAGAACCGAGTAACGCAACAACAGGGGTCCGGACAGCAACCGCAACATTCATCGGACCGGTACAGTTAGAGAAAAATAATTTCGAGTTACTTATCAAAGCTCCAAGCTGTCCAATTGTATTTGTCTGAGGTGCTTTAATAGCATCGTTCCCGATATTTGCAACAACCTGATCTGCCAGAATGGACTCATTACTTCCCCAGGTAACAATAATTCTCATATTAAATTCTTCTGCGATTCGTTTACCAATTTCAGCAAATCTTTCAGGCAGCCATGCTCTAATAGATCTGCTTGCACCGGGGTGAATGCAAATTGTACTATCGGGATTAAGACTGTTCATACTATAAAAATTTTCAGCAAACTTTTTATCATCATCAGAAATATAAATTACCGGATTGTCATCATTAACAACTAATCCCAAAGCTCTTACAATATCGAGGTTTCTATTTATCTCGTGATATCTTCCAACAGGATGATCTAATTGAATAGTATATAAGTTCATCATTTTCTTAGGACCGCTGCTGATTCTATCCTTGGCACCTGATAGATATGTCAATAATGCGGCTCTTTCCGATGTCCACCTTAAGTTTATTGCCAGGTCAAATTTTTTTCTTCTTAATTTTAATGCAATTAATAATTGTTTGAGGAGAGAATCTTCAACTTTATTTCTGTTTGTATTAATAATTAGATGTTCGTTAACTAAAAATCCGGGAGGGATCAGCTGTTTCATTAATGGATTAGTTAAAAGTGTAATTCGGGCATCGGGATAATTTTTCCGGACAGCTTTAATTGCCGGAGTTGCCGCAACAAGATCACCTAATGCACCCCATTTAATTATTAATATTCTTTCAAAGTTTTTCTTTACCATAGCTTTAACAAGTGACCAATTTTTTCATAGACAACTTCAACGTCAATACCATCAAGAAAATATTTCACCTTCAATTCGGACTGAGACAAATTACGTTTTCCAAATATTGTAAAATGATTATTTACTTCTGAATAAAAATTCCAGCATCTTTCATAGTCTTCGGGAATTAATGCAAGGACAGGTGTTTGCACGGCAACAGCGAGATGCCTCGTTCCTGTATCGTGCGAAATGATTAGCTGGCATTTACTTATAAGTGACGCAACTTTAAGAATATCCGTATTTACAAAATATATTTTTCTTTCCTCTTCAAACTTATTTTTTATATTCGAACAAATTTCTTTATCCTGAGGTCCTTCAAAAAGTATTATCCTGATTTCAGGTTTCCATAAAAGTCTTTTTATCAATAGAATAAAGTTTTCAACTTTCCAGATTTTTGAAGGTTCGCTTGCACCGGGATGAATACCTATTAACAAATTGTTTGTTAAAATATTGTTGTGCGTCATGAAATCATTCATCCAATTTTTATCTTCATCGGAAAAAAATATATCGGTTTTATTTGAATCGATTTTGACACCTGCACTGGTAATAATATTGTTATAATATTCCAGATAACTAATCGAGTTCTCTTCAACATTCACAGGTCTATTAAATAAAAATGAAAAGCTCTGTTTAGCGGGTGCTATTCTAATTTTAGATCCGGAGAACCATGCCCAGAATGCAGTTCTATCACCCGGGTGAAGTACAATTACTAAATCAAATTTCTCTTTCCTTATTTTAAAAATAAAATTTATTCCTGAGAAAAATTTTTTTATGCTATTATTTCCCTTTAATTCGGTGTCAAAGGAGATTATCCTTTTTACATAAGGATTATTTTTGAATACCGGTTCGAAACCTTTCCTGATTAATAAAACAATTTCTGAGTCGGGGTAAGTTTTAGATAGGGATCTTATTCCGGGAGTTGATACTACCAGGTCACCTAAGTATTTTATGTTAACTACTAGTATTTTCAAATGACAATTTTATCAAATTTGTTTATGGTAAACTAAGTTGTTTCATAAATTATATAAAATCCCGAAACTAATTATCCAATTATTAATACCGCCGTTTGGAATTTTGAGATTCGCATTTGATAAATGCCGGAATCCTGTTCTAATATCAAATGATAAGTTGTTTTGCATATATATGTTAACGCCAATATCCATATTACTATTAAACATAAACCCGGATACCTGTCTCTCGGGTGACTTATGAGAATAATGAGGACCTATTGAGACCAGGAAATAAGTATTTAATAAATCATTTATGAGATTGTAGGAAAATATAACTCCAGCGCCCATTCCAATTTCCTGACTTCTAAGATTAACTTGAAAATTTTTATTCGGTTTATAATATGTTATTCCATATTCTGTTTGTAATATGAGAGCGATTTCCCACGGATAATTATTGAGTATAGAATGTACATAATGAAACTGCACAAAAAATATTTCATAAGAATAATCAACTTTAAGGTCTACACCAAGTCCAAGTATTTTAACTTCCTGGTCACCATATCCAATTGAAACACCGATTTTATTCTTTGATGTCTCCTGTAAATCTGTCTGGGCATAATTATTATTTAAGAAGAGGTAATTTAGAGCGAGTGAAATAAGAATGTAACGACAAATTCTATTAATCATTTAGTATTTCTTTTTACACAATAAAATATAGTTAGCGGATTATGATAAAACAAGCATTCATAATCCGCCGCAATAAATTATAGGTTGAAATACATTTTATATTCGAAAGGATGTGGCATCGTTCCTATTGCCTGAATTTCTTCGGTCTTAATCTTTACCCATTGATCAAGCAACTCATCGGTAAAAATGTTTCCTCTTCTCAAGAATTCATGATCAACTTCAAGCGCATCAAGCGCTTCTGCTAAATTTCTTGGCAACATGTGTATTTTATGTTTGGTTTCATCATCAAGAAAATTCCGGTCGTATGGTCCGAAACCTTCTTTTACTGGATCAATTTTATTAACAACTCCATCAATTCCGGCAAGCAACATAGCCGATAAACAAAGGTAGGGATTTGCAGTAGCATCAGGCGGTCTATATTCAAACCTGACCTCATCAGGATTAGAAATATATTTGGGAATTCTAATTGCAGATGCACGATTACCCTGTCCATATGTTAAAGCAACCGGAGCTTCGAAACCGGGAACAAGACGTTTGTAAGAATTAGTACTTGGATTCGTAAATGCAGAGAGAGCCGGGGCGTGTTTCAACAATCCGCCAATAAAATATAGAGCCAGTTCATTAAGATTTCCATATGCGCCTTTCTTATAAAATGCGTTCTTCCCTTTTTTTGTAAGAAAGAGATGTAAATGCATTCCATTACCGGCTTGTTGATACATCGGCTTTGGCATAAATGTAATGAATAAATCTTTTTGACGTGCAAAATTGAAAAGAACATATTTCGCAGTAACAATATTATCTGCTGTGTCTAAAAGGCTTGAGAAATAGGTTTCAATTTCCTGTTGACCTCTTTCACCAACTTCGTGATGATGATATTTTACATTAATTCCAAACTTTGAAAGCAGCTTGCATGCTTCATCTCTAAAATCATCGTAAATATCAAAAGGATTTGCAGCGTGATATGCCTTCTTATAGAACTCCTCGGCATGTTCAACTGTATAGTATGATGTTGCTGTTCTTGTATCGTAATTTACTTTTGAGAATATATAGAATTCAAATTCCGGTCCCCACATGGATTGATCGGTACCGGTTGTTTTCTTCAATAATTCTTCAGCTTGCTTTGCAAGGTATCTGCCATCCTGGGAAAAGCGGGATCTTTTCTCATCTGTTAATACAATATTTGAATAAAAACTTAAAGTCGGTGCCTCCCTGAAAAGATCCACAACTGCAGTATCAAGATCAGGTATCAAAATCATATCGCTATTTTCAACTTTTTTGAAACCATAACTTGATCCATCGAAACCAACTCCCTCTTTTATTATCTTAGACATCAAATTATCATGCATAGGGAGCGAGATGTGGTGCAATCTTCCGGCAAGATCGATTGCTTTCAGATCAATAACTTCAATTTTATTTTTCTTGATAAGAGCATTGATTGTTTGTAACGAATGTTTTGACATAAATTCCTCAATTAATTTAATAGAGATAAAAAAGCCCCGCTAAAAGCGAGGCTGAATGAAATAAAAAAATATTTATTTACCGGAATAATTTATTGCAGAAATTCCGGGGAATACACCTGTTGTATCAAGTTCTTCTTCAATTCTTAATAATTGATTGTACTTTGCAATACGATCTGTTCTGCAAGCCGAACCGGTTTTAATTTGTCCGGCATTTGTAGCAACTGCTACATCAGCAATTGTTGTATCTTCAGTTTCACCGGAACGGTGACTAATTACAGAAGTGTAACCAGCACGTTTGGCCATTTCAATTGCATCGAGAGTTTCTGTTAAAGTACCAATCTGATTGAGTTTAATAAGAATTGAATTTGCAACTCCCTTTTCAATTCCTTTAGCTAAATATTCTGTATTTGTAACAAATAAGTCGTCACCAACTAACTGAATTTTTTTACCAACTTTATCAGTTAATAATTTCCA
>JBBIHP010000147.1:3942-5132 GCA_037446915.1 Ignavibacteria bacterium | reverse complement strand
GCTCTTGCAACTAATGGTCATTCGGTTTCTGCATTCGATCCATCTCCCAATATGATTGAAGAGACAAAACGTAATTCGGCTAAATATAATCTGGATATTAATGCTCGGGTTGAATCTTTTAAGTCGCTTTCCAAGAAACACAAAAATAATTTTGATTATGTGGTATCCGTTGGTAACACAGTTGCTCATTTATCAAATCCTGAATTACAAAAAGCGACCAATACAATTCACAAGTTATTAAAAGCCAGTGGCAAGGCTTTTATTCATATTCTTAACTACAACATGATAATAAGCGAAGGAAGAAAGATTAACAATATAGCTGTTAGAGATGGTCTTGTAATAATTCGTTATTATGAATTCAAAAAGGAAAATATTGATTTTAACATTCTTTCATTTCCAGTTAGTAATCCCAAGAATTTCAACCTGGTAACAACAATACACTATCCTCACTCAAAAAAACAAATTTCTTATTCTCTAAAGAATGCCGGGTTTCATAAAATTAAATTCAGTAAAAACTTCAGCGGGGATAAATTCGAACCGAAAAACTCTAAAGATATTTTTATTGAAGCCTATAAAAAATAATTATTGCAATTCTTTTCCGCAGTAACGGCAGACTTTTGCTTTCGCTTTAATTTTTTCTGCACAATAAGGACACTCTTTCATCTCTTCACCAATTTCTCCATCAACTGCATCGGCAAGTTTGTAAGCTTGTTTATTCATTTGAGTGTCTTTATAAAGTTCCATTGCATTCGAAAGAGCTTCCTTTAACTTAGCCGGATGCGATATACTTGTGTAGCTTGTTTCTCCCATTTCTGCCGCTGTTTGAATCTGAACATTACCATATCCAAGTATTCTTCCTAAAACCGATTGCCGGTAAGCTACATTATTAATTTTATCAACAGGACTTTCTTTTGAATTAACCGTAAACACACCGCTTTCATCAATTACCCTGATATTTGTAACTGCCCAAAGATCATTTTTCCATGAATAATATCGATAGATAAAATAAAGAATTGATAAAACGGGTATGGCTAAATACAAATTACTCTTTTCCTCCAGCGTAAAATAGATATAAAATGAAAGGACTATTAATACAAGAGCTATCACGAATGGAAGAATAAGAAAGAACCAGTGTTTCCTTGTTTCGAAAAGAAGTTTTTCATCCTTACGTAATTTTGTTCTCATATTAT
>JBBIHP010000147.1:0-3842 GCA_037446915.1 Ignavibacteria bacterium | reverse complement strand
ATCTCTTCCTTCAATATATGGTCCTCTATCATTTATTCTAACTATTACAGATTTACCATTTTTCTGATTAGTGATTCGAAGGAATGTACCAAACGGCATTTCTTTATGAGCAGCAGTAAGAGCCATCTGATTATATGTTTCCCCGTTAGCTGTTAACTTACCATGAAATCCGGGTCCGTACCACGAAGCGATCATTGTACCAAGATTATCAAAGTTAACATTCGATACATTTGGTTTTGCATCTTTGCTTACGGAAATTTTATCCGCACCATTATTTTCCGATGCCGATGAATCGCTCCAGCTTATAAAGCCGACTGTAACCAGCAGCAGACTTATGATGAAGAATAATTTTAACGAACGCAAATATTACCTCTAAATTAGTTGAACATACCTATTAAATTGAGAATAAGGGAAAAATTAGGTTAAATTAAAAAAGCGCTAAATTTTTAGATGTGAGTAGAAACCCGATCGGGTTCGATAGTTTTTTTGGCTAAGAACAAAATTTTGTTCTTGATAGAGATAGTTATAGCTATTCCATGTAAGGCCAAAATTTTCTGAATAAAATGTAGAATTTTGTGAATCTGTTCCCAGAGTCTGGCCGGATTGTCCGGTATATTCAAAATTATTCGATTGAAAAAGCATCTTGCCCGGTATTGGGTTGGGGACTTCTCCGTGGAGATTTCCTGCATAGATAATACTTGTGCCCAGAAGTACTCCCAAAAGCAGACAGTATGTATTGAAAAGTGTTTTCATTTTTACGCCCCAAATTTAAGTAAATAATTGTTATTTTAGAAGCGATTAAAAAAAATGTGATCTCTCTAACTTTCACAAACCTTGTTTTTAAGCTGTTTTAAGAGGTTCCGATTGAATAGGCAATTTTTTTCACCACCACAAGAGTATTACCTGTCTCCATTTTTCCATAATCTATCATCGCGTCAAGTCAGTTATAATAATAATGGATCAATTATGAAAAAAGTAATTTTACTCTGGATTATAATTACAACCAGTTTAATTGCTCAAACAAAGGATTCCATAAAAACATACCGTTTAGAGGATGTTACCATTAAAGGAATCTTGACTCTTGAGCCAGAATCTTTTATCAAAATTGAACCTAAAGAACTTGGGAAGGCAGACGCAAGGTCTGTTATTGACCTTGCAAAGAAAATTCCGTCTATTAAAGCACAGACAAATTCACGGGGAGAAAGTCTCTTTTTCTTTAGAGGCGCCGGAGAAAGACAAATGACCATATTTCTGGATGGATTGCCGTTGAATATTCCTTGGGACAATAGAATTGATTTGAGTTTTATTCCATCCGGAATTATTGACGAAGTTACAATTCTAAAAGGCGTTCCGCCGGCTATTTTTGGCGCAAATGCAATTTCTGGAGTAATTAACCTAAGCACAATCGATCCTGAATTTAGCAGTTATAATGGAAAGATTTCCGTTCAATTAGGAGAAACTGGAAATAGAAAATTTGCTGGTATGTTTATGGACAGCAATGATAAAATTTCTTATTTGGTTGCCGGTGAATTCATCAACTTTGATAGTTTCAAATTACCTTCGTCTTTTAATAATAATGCCAATCCCGGGAAAAATAGGTTAAACAGTTATCTGGAAACCAAGAACGTGTTCGGTAAGGTTAATTACAAGTTTAACGATCTATTCAAAAGCGGTCTGGTGGTTTCATACATAACTTCAGAAAAAGGCGTTCCGCCAGAGATCGGGGTTTCTAATCCCCGTTACTGGCAATACCCTGAATGGAAGAATTTTACTGTTGGAAATAGCGGCCAAATAGATTTTGATGGGAACAAATCGTTCTTATATTATTCTCTTTCTTTCAATCAATTTAAGATGCAGATAAATCAGTATAAAAACAATCTCTTTAGTTCTATTGATGATATCGAAAAGAATGACGATAACACTTTTCGTTACCGCTTCATTTATACGAACATACTAAGTGAAAGCTCCCTATTGAAAGTGGGATTAAACGGACATCTGTTTCAACACCGGGAAAAATTTCTTTCGGGCAATTATGTTGAACAGACTTACACAGAAAATATTATAAGCGGCGGTATTGAATACGAGCTGCTTGATAATGATTATGTTTTATCGCTTGGGGGCGGAATCGATTATATTGAAACTCCCAAAACTGGTGATAAACCTCCAAAGGAAAGCGTAACAGATTATGCTGTTAATGCAGCATTCGTTTACTCTCTTGATGAGAATTTATCAATAAGAATTAATGGAGGAAGAAAAACAAGATTTCCAACGCTCCGGGAGACTTTTTCCGGTGCGCTTGGAAGATTCGTTCCCAATCCATCATTAAAAGCAGAATCTGCAAATTCCGGCGAACTAAGTGTTAGTTATAAAAGCGTTTCACTATCCGCCAATGCTTCTTTATTCTTATCCTACCTTAAAGACGGCATTGTTAGAATTAGTCTGCCGCAAAAACAATTTCAAAGAATAAATAAAGATGAAATAAGAACGTATGGACTTGAATTGGTTTCTAAATATTTCTACGGAAACTTTTCCACTATTTTTAACATTACATTCCTTTCTGCAAGAGCCAAGAATAAGAATGGGGAGTATGCAGATACTTTAGAGTACCGTCCGGAAGTAAATGGAAGTCTGGGGATCGATTACTCAATTACAAAAGGTCTTAACGCGGTTTTAGAATTTGAATACATCGGAAAAGAATATGGTTTGAAAGAAGGCGCAACCGGATACCAGAGATTACCCGATTATTTACTAACCAATTTACGATTATCTTATAATGTTGGTATTGGTGTATCTAATCTTGAGATTTTTGTTCGATTTAACAATCTGTTTGACCGGCTTTATTACACACAGTTCGGATTACCGGAAGCGGGAAGACAAATTTTTGCTGGTGCAAATTTCCAGTTTTGAATTAACCCGATAAATAAAATGATATTAGAACTAATAAGTGTTCATATTTGCTTTTGCAGATAAATAGTTTTTCATAATTTCTGTTTGAAAAAAACGCTCTTTTAAATGAATACAATCTCAGCATTCGTTAATGTAAACGACATATCACTTGCGGAATACTATCTTGGACAGTTCAGAAAAGAACCTCTTATTAGTACAATCAAATTTATTAGTACCCGCCGGGAATTAGTTTTTGATAATCTTATCAAGGTTGATTTCGTCAACAGTTCAGAAACTATAAAAAAAATTTCCGACGCAACCGAATCGAAATACATTTTACTAATTAACAAACCGGTTAAAATTGATTTCACGCCTTTTTCACTTGAACGGTTAATATCAATAGCCGAAAGCACATCAGCGGGAATTTTATATTCGGATTATTATGAAATGGGGGGTACTCGCAAACCACATCCCTTGATTGATTACCAAACCGGAAGTTTGCGTGACGATTTTGATTTTGGTTCCTTCTTATTATTTGATGCGGGTGTTTTTAAATCGGCTTCAAAAAAAGTAAAGAGTGGATACAAATTTGCAGGTCTATACTCTCTCCGTTTAAATATTTCACAAGACAAACTGATATTCCGCGTACCGGAATTCTTATATTCGGCAGAACAAGTTGATTTCCGAAAATCGGGAATCAAACAATTCGACTATGTAGATCCCCAAAACAGAGATGTTCAAATAGAGATGGAATCGGCTGTTACAGAGCACTTAAAAAGAATTAACGCTTTTATCAATCCCTTACAAAGAAAAATTAACTTATCTGAACACAAATTTGAAAATGAAGCTTCAATAATAATTCCGGTAAAGAACCGTTCAAAAACAATTTCCGATGCATTGACTTCCGCCATTAATCAAAAGACAAACTTCCCTTTCAATATTATTGTTGTTGATAA
>JBBIHP010000146.1:0-5201 GCA_037446915.1 Ignavibacteria bacterium | reverse complement strand
GGACTAATGAAAAGAGAAGAAATGATAATAGCTCATTTGCAGATGCATATGAATATCCAAGAACGTAAAAAAATGATCCGGCAAACAAGGTCATTATTCCAAGTCCAACAATAAATCCAATTAAAGGAATTACGAAAAGATTTGCAAGTAAAGCTACAATTGATAGTTTATGAAAATATAGTAGTGTGAATGGAAGTGTTCCGATTTGCGCTGCTAATGAAACAGAGAAGAAAAGCAAAAGGTATTTCAGGATTCCTGATTTCAACATCCAGCTATTAATTATACGCGCCATCGGGGGATACATTGTTACTATTGCAATAACTGCCGAAAAGGATAATAAAAATCCTGGATTGAACAAATCTGCCGGATTTATCAACAGGATAATAAGTGCAGCCAGCGCAAGTGAATTCATACTATTGTAACTCCGCCCTGTTAACGGTGCCATTACCATTGCAACTGCCATTATAGAAGCACGGATTACAGATGTAGGATAATTTGTAATTACAACAAACAAAAGTAATCCGAGTATTGTAAAGCCGTATCTTAGGTAGGGATTAAAGCGCTTAAACAGGAATACAAATATCAGAACTATAAAACCTACGTGAAGGCCTGAAACTGCAAGGACATGTATTACTCCGGCATTTATGAAATCAATTTTGGTTTCATAATTGATCATACTCTTATCAGCCAGCAGCAAACCACGCAACAAAGAAGTTGTTGAGTTGTTATGATATTTACGTATTATGTTATCAATATTTTTTCTAAGGTTGAACGAAATATTTTTCAAAAAGTCGGATTCATGCGAGATAATTTTAATATCGCTTACACGGTAAATTATTAACAACCCGTTAATACCGTCTTCAGTTAAAGTAGATTCATAATCAAATTCACCCGGGTTACGTTTATCTCTTGCACGTGCGATAGTCCCTTTTATTTTAACATAATTACCAATTGCAACCAACCCGTAAAAAGAATTTAGATTTGTAGAACTGTCTTTAACTGTTGAAAGGAGAGTAACCTTACCTTTGTAAAGTTTGCTATCTGAATAAATTGAATCGACTGATACATAAAAGATAATTCTATCCGGTCGGATCAGGTTTATATCCGATATCATTCCATAAAGATTTGCATCTTTAATTACAGGTGATTCAAACGGGTAATTAACTTTTTCACTTTTATTAACTGAGAAATAAACCATACCAAAAAACAGGATTGATAATATCAATGGAAGATTCAGCCAGTTGATTAACCGGATTTGTTTTACAAAGTATAATACTATTGATCCAATAACAAGTATCGAAAGAGATATGACCAGGTAATTAAGCTGAATGCTTAGAAGTGATTGTAATACTATTCCCGAAATAAAAACCGCAACAAATTTTATGAGCGGATATTTATTCAATCATACATCTCCATAATTGCCGGTTTTATATCTGCAAGAGTTTTAATTTTTTGTGATAGTTCAGACGAATATTTACCGAATACCATTCCAATAGCCGGATTAAGAGTGTGCATTTTTATAGATAAGTCTTCAAAATTCCCATGATCGGAACAGACAACAAGCGTCATATTCTTATTTAGTTTACGTGTAAGATGAAACAGGAATCTGTCCAGAACACCGGTAGTATATTTAAGCCAATCAATATTTCTACCGTGCCCGAGATGATCTGTATGGAATATTTCAAACAAGGTGAAATGATTTTGTGAACCGATCCGCAATAATCTGTTAGCAGCAGTTTCGGGTTCAATTACCGGGAGTTTGTAATTCATCCTTTCTACAAGCCGGCGGTTATCAATCTCTGCACTCAATGCTCTGCCCTGGTGCAAATCTTTTATCTTATTAAGCCTGATTCCTGTTAACAAACAACTGAGAGATGTAACGCTTAGTCTTCTTCTACCAGAATTGATGTAATCGAAAAAAACTTTCGGGTAGGCATTTACAAAGCTTACCTTTTTTCTTCTTCGCTTAAATTCATTAAAGATATTTTTTTCTTCAATTATTGGAACGAGTGTTGAATAAGGATATGGACCAAAGTGTTTACCTAATATTTTAGGTGCATTAACACCGCAGAAAATTGATGTTTGACCCGTGCCGCTTAATGGAATATCCGGGACACCCATAATTGCATCCACCGGAAATAAATATCCGTTCTCACAAGATAATTTTTGATTCTTTAAATGAGGGATTGATCCAAAGTTTTCTGAGAAAGTTCTAAAGCCGAATTTAAAGAAAGGATTATTCTCATAATCTTCTTTGCCGATACCTACTCCATCAATAAAAATCATTATAGTTGAATGCAATTGATTATCCTTTCTTTTCATCCATCTCTTAAATCAGTTACATCAGTTAAATCTGTGTGCTATTCCTTTTGTTTGATTCAACTAAAATTGTAACCGGTCCATCATTAAATATTTTAACAAGCATCATTGCGCCGAAAATGCCGCATTTAACCTTTTCTTCACCAAGATTTTCTTTAATCCTATTAACAAATTTTTTGTATAGATCCTCTGCTATTTCCGGGAGGGCTGCATCAGTAAAACTTGGACGGTTTCCTCTGCGTGTATCACCATATAATGTAAATTGCGATATCACCAGGATTTCACCATCAATCTCCTTAATAGAACGGTTCATTTTATCATTTTCATCCTCAAATATCCTGAGGTTGCAACATTTATCGGCAACAAAATTTAAGTCATCAAGAGTATCCCCTTCTTTAACACCTAACAGTATAACCATTCCTTTACCGATTGAAGCCGAATAGTTATCAGAAGGGATTTCAACCGAACCCTCTGATACGCGTTGAACTAATGCTCTCATTTTTTTATTCCGTAAATTACTCTATCAATCTGCTGATAATCTTTTACAATATTAATCTCCTTAAACCCGTTTTCTTTCATAATTGAGTTAACATGGTTTAATTGACCCATTCCGATCTCAAAAAATAAACTCCCGCCATCTACCAATCTTTCCATCGAAAATTCAGAAATCTTTCTATAAAATTTTAGTCCGTCTTCATTATCAGTAACTGCATTAACCGGTTCATACAAAGTAATTTCTTTTTGCAATCCAGGATATTCTTCAATGCTAACATAAGGTGGATTGGAAACAATTATATCAAATTGCTGATCATTTAAAATACCAGTAGAGATAATACTTCCTTTAACAAACTTTATATTGCTTACATTATTTTTATTTGCATTATGTTGAGCAAGATTAATTGCTTCATCACTAATATCGAGAGAGATTATTTCAGCATCGGGAAAATTTTTGCCGAGTGCAATTGAAATATTTCCGCTTCCACTTCCGATGTCGAGTATTCTTGCATCATCCATTGTATTGTACTTATTTAATATTGTTTCAACAAGAATTTCAGTTTCGGGGCGGGGAATTAAAACAGAAGGATTAACATCAATATTTAAGCCATAGAATTCAGTATTCCCTACAATGTACTGAACCGGTTCATACTTACCTCGCCGGGCAATAAATTGTCTGTAAAATTCAACTTCAGTTTCTTTTAATGGTTGATCGAATCTTAAATAAAGATCGAGCCTTTTACAATTAAGAATATTAGCTAACAGTATTTCTGCATTAGTTCTAGGCGAGTCAATTCCCTTTTTCTCAAAATATTCTGTCGCTAAAGTTATTGCGTTTAATACTGTTAACATATTTTTTCAATATTGCTTATTTAAAATAATAAAGGGGAAGCATCAATTGCCTCCCCTTTTTTATTGCTTCTTTAAATTTTATTTCTGATAGGTTGTTAACAAGTACCCAACTACTGCCTCTGCTTCTTTCGGTTTCAATCCCTGATTAGGCATCGGAGGATATTCGGGATTAACTTTCACAGGATTCAGAACAAATTGAATTAACTTATCCTTATTACCTTGATATTTAGGCAATACTTCTTTATAAGGTGGTCCAACAACTTTTCGATCGAAATGATGGCAAGCAACACATTTACCGTTGTAAATATCCGCACCGTTAATTACTTCGGTAACCAAACCAAATTCTTCTTTAACCTTTTTCTGATAGTTATCGTAATTGGCGGCTAAAATTGCAAATTGCTTTTTTGTTGATGTATCGAATGCATATTGATCCTTTATGATAAGAAATGCAAAAAGTACTACAAAGAGATAGACAAGCAACGATGCAAATTTTGCACTGGATTCTTTAAGCATTACATAGAATAATACTACAAGACATAAAACAATTATTAAAGATAAAAGTGCATAACCGAATACATCATAAGAAAAAGATTCCAACGGTTTTACCATTACATTCATAATTATCAGGAGAGGAAGAATTATTGTAGAAACAGTGCCTACTCGTAAGGCAATCCTTTTAATATAACTTAGATATTCATTATCATCAGGATTGTTAGAATCGACCCTGAAATATTTATAGAGAATTATTGCAGAAGTAATTGCAAAAGAAGCAATTAAAAACTGTAAGAAATAGAAGAAAGCTTTTAATGAAAATATCAATCCAATAAAATTATTATTAGTTGACCAGTTACTGGAATCTGCAGCAAGTTGAATAGATGCGATGAACAGATAGATTGTAATTACAAGGAAGACAAGACCATATAAACCGGAACGCTCATGTAAATGAGTAGTTTTTGATTGATATGATTTCAAATCCTCAGGAATTGAATTGCCGGCTTTATCCGATGCATATTTGAAAATATCTTTTAGGTGAAAAGTATATTTATATGTATATATAAGAATCAAAGAAACGATTAAGAAGAGAGCTGAGATTAAAATATACTCGGGTACATTCAACCCGGTTAAATGAAGTAACTGAGCATAACAAAATGCTGAACTTAAAAGAGGAACAACACCCAGAGCAAAAGAGACACTTTTATTAAATGTAATTTGATCTATCAGTTCTTTTGAAAAACGGTAATTCTTAAAATCTACTCCAGCTTTTTTCTCAAAGTAAACGGATAGAACCAGAGAACTAAAAAGTATGCTTAGATATGGTATTAGAATGATATAAGTAAGAACCAAAAGATACTTCAACAATACCATATGATGAGCCGACTGAGGTAAAACCAGATTATCTAAAAAATCCATATTCCCTACCGATAAAATTCTTTTATGAAGAGTTGATCAATTGAAATAACGATAATAATTGCCAATACATACAGATTGACAGTAACAAATGCTTTTCTGAAATTTATTTTTTCAAGGTAATGGGT
>JBBIHP010000145.1:0-5228 GCA_037446915.1 Ignavibacteria bacterium | reverse complement strand
TCGAAGATTCACCATGACTATTACCGGTTCCATTCTTTGGTCCAACACCTTTGTTTCCTGTTCCATCGCCCGGGCCAAAACCACCTTTGTTCATTTTACCTTTTCCTTTGCCCGGATTGTCCTTAATACCGTCACCGTCTAAATCAACAAATCTACCTTTAGCATTTTTGTTTTTCAGTGCTAACCAGTCCGGGTCCAATCCATTAGGAATTCCATCGCCATCATGGTCCGGAGCGTTATCATTGAAACCATCCCCGTTTTTATCCTCAAATTTTTTACCATGCTCTTTCGGTTTGGGTGGGTCCTGGGTTTGTGCTGATAAATTGGAGTATGACACAACTACAGCAATAAGGATCATTAATGTAATTAGTCTTTTCATTTCATACCTCTTTATTTGTCTTGTTGATGTTTTCATAATAGATATTAACTATCATGCCAGGAAAATGTTGTGAATTAAAGCTGAAAAGTTGGTTCAGCAATAGTTATTCTTCCATATTGTCGATGTGCCTCGCCCAATTTGTCGGGGGGAGTGTTTAATAGTTAACCTTGTTTTCATTAGAAGAATTGATTCGATAAAAATTAAATACCTTCTTTTTGCCAATTAATGAAACCGGATATCTTTGGAAATAAAAGGGAGCTTTCATATTTTTGAGCCGTCTTTTGAAGAAATTCCATTACGAAAAGAAAAGGATTTATGATCTGGAAGATAATACTCTTTTTATTAATGACGTTTGTAATAGTAGCCGGAATAGCCTTTCCGATAGTGCCGCAACCTTCTAATTGGTATGAATTTCCAGTAATACCTGGATTAGAAGAAAAAGCCAAGATAATATTTTTCCATGTTCCCACGGCATGGTTGGCAGTAATTGCCTTTTTAATGGCGATGGTTTACGGAATAAGATATCTTAAAAATAAAAATCTTGATGAAGATGCAAAATCATCTGCAGCACTTCAATTAGGGATGGTTTTTGCAATCCTCGCAACAATCACCGGTTCAATCTGGGCAAAATTTACATGGGGAGCTTTCTGGCATTGGGATCCAAGGGAGACAAGTATCTTTATTCTTCTTCTTATTTACGGTTCATTGTTTGCACTTCGGTCCGCAATTGAAAATGAAGATAAGCGCGCCCGTCTTTCTGCAGTTTATTCTATAATTGCATTTTTGACTGTCCCTTTTTTCATTTTTATTATGCCAAGAATAATGGTGGGATTACATCCCGGTTCTGCCAACGATGATACTTCCGGTCCGGTTGTTGATTTCAAAATGAACGCTAATATGCAGCTCGTTTTTTATTTGTCTCTTATTGCTTTCACAATTTTATATTATTGGATGTGGAAGATTAGATACAGGTCAATTATTATAAATGAAAATCTTGAAAAGAAATAACACGAGGTAGAAATTGGAAAACGGATTTTTGGGCTTTTTAGAAAGCAATTCAATATACATTGTAATGTTCATCGTTCTTGTTGTATGGCTTGGTATATTTTTATTTGTACTTAATACCGATAATCGGTTGAAAGTGATCGAAAAAGAATTGAGCAAAGTAAAATCAGAAGGAAAGGAGAATTAGCAATATGAAAAATAAATATATGTTTGGTGGTGGGATTATTATTGTGTTCCTTGGTGTAATGATCTATCTATTTACTCAAACAAATGTTACATATGAAAGCAGTTTTTCTAGAGTAATGCAATCACAAAAAACTGTTAAAGCAACAGGAAGCTGGGTTAAAGAAAGGAATTACGTAATTGATAAACAGAACAACTTATTCTCCTTTTATATGAAGGATGATCAGGGAAGTATGATGAAAGTTGTTTATCACGGAACAATTCCAAATAATTTTGAATCATCCACAAGTGTTGTTGTAACAGGTAAATATAATAATGGTATTTTTCAAGCAACAGATATTCTAACTAAGTGTCCTTCCAAATATCAGGAACAACCTGTTCAAAATGCCAATTCATAAATTGGTTAAGTTAGGAGTTTAATATGATTGGAAATATAGCCCTGACTTTAGCTTTAGTAGCTGGAGTCTTTACTATTATAATGTACTTTTTAACCTTTCGAGGTTACCAGAACACATTGTCACTTGCAAGAGTTGGATTTCACACAACTGCAATTATGGTTCTAACTGCAAGTGCGTTATTGCTTTATGCAATACTTACACATCAGTATCAATATAAATATGTTTACAATTACAGCGGTAGCGATCTTCCTCTTGGTTTACTGATCTCTACATTTTATGCGGGACAGGAGGGAAGCTTTTTGTTGTGGATTTTGTTTACGGCAATTATAGGATTGATTTTGCTGGATTATACATCCAAGCGCGGCGATCTTGAACCACGTGTAATGATGGTATTTAGTTTTGCGCTGACATTTTTACTTATTATGGTTAATCCATTGTTAAAATCACCATTCACATATATTTGGGCAACACCGGATTTTATCGATTTGAAGAATATTAATCCTGCATATTATTCGTTATCATCACTTCAGCAATTTATGTTCAGCGATCCGCAATCGAATAAACAGTTTATTCAGATGAATAGCGAACTTCATTCTCTTTTAGCAGCAAGTAATATTTCCGTAAATGATTTTATTGTTCAGGGTAAAGGATTAAATCCGCTGCTTCAAAATTTCTGGATGCAGATTCATCCTCCTATTTTGTTTGTTGGATTTGCAATGTCTGCTGTTCCATTTTCGTTTGCATTAGCAGCACTTTTAAAAAATGAATATAATGACTGGGTTAAACAATCGTTGCCATGGGTTCTTTCAGGAACTATGGTTCTTGGATTAGCAATTATGCTTGGCGGTTATTGGGCTTACGGCGTTTTAGGATGGGGCGGATACTGGGGTTGGGACCCAGTTGAGAATTCTTCCCTTGTTCCATGGCTGGTTGGTGTTGCATCAATACATACTCTTCTTGTTCAAAGAAAAACACAGGAGACCGGTTCCGGAAGATTTGTAAAGACAAATCTTGTTCTTAGCATACTGGTTTTCGTTCTTGTTATTTATAGTACTTTTCTTACAAGAAGCGGAATTTTAGGCGATGCATCGGTTCATTCATTTGTAGATCCCGGTATGACGGTATATCTATTTCTTGTTGTATTTCTATTATTATTCACCGTTATTGGAATTGGAATGGTTATCTATAGATGGAAATACTTAAGTACAAATTTCAGTTACGAAGAAAATGTACTTTCGAGAGAGCTGGCATTATTCACAGGCGCAGTTGCTCTATTAGCTTCTGCAATTATTGTAATTGTAGGAACAAGCGCACCTATTTTTGGCCAGACTGTTGAAATAAAATTCTATAACGAGCTTAATCTTCCTATTGCCATTATTATCGGGTTGTTAAACGGTGGTAGTTTACTCCTTAAATGGAAAATGACAGAACAAAAGGATCTCTGGAAGCAATCTCAATTTTCAATTATTGCTTCTGTAGTTATGACTGCATTAATTGTATTATTTGGTGGAGTAACCGGAATAATGTTAATCATACTTCTCTTAACATCAGCATTTACACTTTTTGTTAATGGTGAAATTATGCTTAAGATATTAAAGGGAAGAAAGAGTTTTCTCGGTGCATACATTGCACATATTGGTATAGCTGTATTTCTAATTGGTGTTGTTGCCAGTGGCGCATATTCCGACCATAAACAGGTGGATCTTATAAAAGGTGAAAAGTTAAATGTATTTGGCTACGATTTAGCCTTTACAGGTTACGAACCGATTGATAACGGGAAAAAATATGCATTCAATGTAGAGATTACAAAGAACGGCTCTACAAAAGTTGCTAAACCAGTTATGTTTATTGCCGAATTTAATAATAGTTTAATGCGCGAACCGGATATTTTAGTTGGATTCACTAAAGATTTTTATGTGGCACCTGTAAGTTATTCCGAAGGCGAAAATACTGGACATAGTCATAGTAATACGGTATCATTATCCAAAGGGAATACCTCTGACTATAACGGCGTAAAAATAACATTCCAATCCTTTGAAATGCCGAAAGATGCAATGTCATCTATGTCCAGCGGCGGTGAATTTAAGATTGGAGCGATTCTAAAAGTTGTTGCAGATGGAAAAGAATACACGGTTAAACCTGAATTGGTTATTCAAGGCGAAGGAAAAAAATCAGAAGCCGCAGATCTGAAAGAAAAAAACCTTCGATTCGAAATTGTGAATATGAATGCCGGTTCCGGAATGGTTGAACTTGAGATTACTAACCTTAACGAAAGCACTGAATCTAAAAATGCCGAGGTTCAAAAAGAGGTTCTTACTGTTGAAGCAAGTATTAAACCATTTATTAGTTTAGTCTGGATTGGTGTATTTCTTATGGTTGTTGGATTTATTTTTTCTGCTTACCGGCGTTCGAAAGAATCATTGGTATAAAATAATTGTTTACTAATAAGGCGGTTCAATACCGCCTTTTTTATCCTCTTTGTAAATTTCTACTTTCTCAATCCCATAAAAAAATTCTGCAAGGATACATTTTATTATTATCTCCGTCTAATCAATACGAAAAATGTTCATATTATTGGTCAAAGACAGAAATAAAAATCGTAATCACTGACAAATTTGATGTTTTTTTTACTGGCATTATCTTTGTCCAATTGAATTCTACACAATCCGGGAATAAATATGAAAAGAGTAATTATTCTATTGTTGTTTTGCTTACCGTTAATAATTAATGCTCAATTTGATGTCGGCGCTGTTAAACTTGGTACATTTAATCCCTCAGCAACAGATGCCGGATTCATAATCGGCTACGAAGGGGGCTGGCATATCGATGATAATTTTCTGTTCGGTTGGAGCGCTGACTGGTTCCACAGAAATTATATTGATAGAAAACTTGTAGCTCAATACAATGATTTCTTCGGTCAAATTCAGAGCGAGCTTAATGAATTACGCGCAAGAACAAATCTTCATTCAATTCCATTGATGATAACAGTAAATGCAAATCAATTAATTGCACCAAGAACCAGAGCGTTTTTTACGGGAAGTGCCGGAATGGAAGTCCTTCTTATTTTTTATCGCAATTATCAAAGCCCACAGGATGATGAATTTAAGGGTGCATTCGATTTTTCATGGCGGCTTGGTGGAGGAATTGCATATGAACTCGGAAGAAGATCCGATGCATTTGTAGAACTAACTTATCATTATTCAAAACCATCTTATGAATTTGAAGTGCGAGATAATTCATCTGGAAAAACAAGAATTTTTGAA
>JBBIHP010000144.1:0-5373 GCA_037446915.1 Ignavibacteria bacterium | reverse complement strand
ACTGTGCAAAATATTTAATATCTCTCCTCGTTCTAATATTGATGGTAAAGCAGAAAGGATTGAGTTCATGCTGAAATAATCTATTAAAAGATCCGAAAATGAAAACTGATCTGTTAAAAATAAATTACAAGAAGTATTCACTCCCTAATGGACTCGAGGTTATACTCTATCAGGACAAATCACTTCCAACTGTATCAATAAATATCTGGTATAAGGTGGGCTCTGCTAATGAGAAGCTGGGCAAGACCGGTTTTGCTCATCTCTTCGAACATATGATGTTCCAGGGATCGCAGAATATTCCTAAAGAAGGGCACTTCAAATATATCCAGGAAGCCGGCGGTACACTTAATGGTTCCACTTCTATTGATAGAACAAACTACTATGAATCAGTCCCGGCAAACTATTTAGAATTAATTCTCTGGCTGGAATCCGACCGGATGGGTTTTCTGTTACCGGCACTTACACAGGATAAACTTGATAACCAGAAAGATGTGGTAATGAATGAGCGTAGGCAGAGATACGAAAACCAGCCGTATGGATTGTCGTGGGAAATTTTATTCTCCAATCTCTATTCCGGTAATCACCCTTATTCGTGGCCAACTATCGGGTGGATGGATGATATCGCAAATTTTGAACTGGACGACGTCCGCAATTTCTTCAAAACTTATTATGCACCGAACAATGCATCAATTGTGCTCGGCGGAAATTTCGAAATTGAGAATGCAAAGGAACTTATTGAAAAATATTTTGGTGAAATTCCTGGTTCGGATTCAGTTCCGCAAGTAACTGCGACAACACAAAAGTTAAGCGAGAACAAAAAAATTATTCACGAAGATAACGTGCAGTTACCAAGGATTTATTTAGCATGGCATTCCGATAAGGCATTCGAAATGCATGATGCAGCTCTCGATATTTTAGCAGACTTATTAACCGGAACAAAAAATTCACGTCTGCAAAAAAATCTTTTGTTCGATAATCAGATTGCTCAGGATGTATCATCATTCCAGTACTCCGCAAAATTAACCGGTTCTTTCATAATTATTTCTACTGCAAAACCGGGTATTGAGATAGAATTGATTAAAGAAGAAATTCTCAAAGAAATTAATAAACTTATTGCTCATGGTATTACTGATGATGAGCTGCAAAGATCAAAAAACAGTATTAAGTCATCCTACATTTACTCATTACAAAAATTAGACACAATCATCGACCACATGAATCATTATAACTTTTTTCTTAATGAACCGGATTCATTTCTATTTGATATAAACCGTTATGAAACTGTAACTAAAGAAAATGTAGTTGCGGCAGCCGAAAAATTTTTACGTGAGCCATATGTTGAATTAATTATTAAACCAAAATCAGATTAAAAAATATATGAATAGATCATCAACACCTATACCGTTAGAAAAAATTTCATTTGAAATTCCTCAAATAAATTTTATTAACCTGAGCAATGGAATTGATCTTTATTTCGTTCAAAAGGAAAAGCTTCCGATTGTAAAATTAATATTGATTTCTTCCTCCGGTTGTGTAAATGATCCAGTTGATAAAAAAGGATTAACATTTCTAACTTCCCTTTTAATTGATGAAGGTGCGGGTGAATACGATGCGCTTCAATTAAATAATGAGATTGAAAAACTTGGAACGGTTCAGAGCATCCTCGTTAATCACGATACGTTTACTTTTTCAGTGCTTTCACTAAAAGAACATTTTGAAAGGTCGTTTGAATTACTTTCCAAAATTATTCTTGACCCGAGGTTTGAAGAAACTGACTTTGCGCGGGAAAAGAAAAGAATGCTCGATAAAATACTTCAGCTTAAGGATGAACCTTCTTACATTGCAACAACTGCGTTCGAAAAAAAATTATTTATTAACTCCCCTTATGCTTATCCAGAGATTGGTTATGAAGAGACGGCAACGGCTATCAGCAAAAACGATGTAACAGAATTTTATAAAAGTAATTTTTGCCGATCAAAATTTTCTGCAATTATTGTCGGAAATATAACCGAAGATGAAGCAGCCGGGTTATTCAATAAATATCTCGGAAGTTTAAAATCGCAAAAATCTGAAATGGTTGTTAATTTATCCTCCGGTGTTAAAAAGAATATTTATTATATAGATAAGAAGGAATCGGCACAAAGTGAAATTAGAATCGGTAATCTTACCAAACCAAGGAAATCTGAAGATTATTATGCGGCAAGGATTATGAACACAATTCTTGGTGGACAATTTTCGAGTAGAATCAATCTTAATTTAAGAGAAAAAAGGGGATTAACTTACGGAGCGGGTTCATCACTCAATTACACTAAAAACACCGGTTACTTGGAAATTTCTACTGCTGTAAATATTAAAAATACTGCAGAAGCTATTCAAGAAATTATGAATGAACTGAATTTGATCAGGCAGAATATTAGTCCTGATGAAATTGATTTTGCGAAATCATATTTGATAAAACAGTTCCCTTCCAGGTTCGAAACTTTTACGCAGATTGCCAGCAATATTTCTCCTCTTATTACCCATGAACTCCCCATCGACTATTATAATAGTTATGAAAGTAAAATTGAAAATGTAACACCGGAAGAGATTCAAAGAGCAGCGTTAGAATATGTAAAACCTGATGAAGCAATAATATTGGTTGTCGGAGATAAGAAAGGAATATTGCAGCAAATAAAAAATTTAGGTATTGGTGAACCCGTTGAGCTGAATATTTACGGTAATCTGATTTAGCTAAAAACATTAATTAAATATTCCGGAAGCAATAATTAACTATTGCCCAATCTGCAAGAGCCAATATTTCAAGATTAATTGTCTCACTGATTAATTTTGCCACCAAAACACTAAGACACAAAAATTCACGAATATTTTTAGTGGTATTTAGTGCTTTAGTGACTTTGTGGCAATTGTTTCAGGGAAAGTTTTTCCTCGTAAAACACTCTCACATTTTTCTGCTCAATTAATTACACCGCTAAAGCACAAAGGCAAAAGATATCACAAATAGTTTTTATTTCTTAACCAGTATAATTTCTGCTTGAGAAATAGGTAGGATACGGTGACCTTTCTTTTTAAACAATTCCAATTCAGGTCTTATCTTTAAAAAATTTTCGTAGCTGATTAAAAAAGTTTTCTGGTTGCCGCTTGAACCATCCATACAATGGAATTTGAATTTAGAAATTAATTCGCTCTCATTATTTGCAGAAAGAAAAATGAATTGAGATAGCGGGACAAGTTCTTTGTTTCTTTTTTTGAATTCGTCGAGGACGAAATTATAAATTACAGAATTGAACAATCTGCTCTTTTCATCAACAGTTAGAAGCTTAGCTTCCATAAAATCTTTTAGTATGTTGCTGATCGAATTTCTTATCAAAGTTTTCTGATCCCGGCTTTCCAGTTTATATTTTTTTTCGGTCATCTCATTGTTCAATAAAACAATATATTCTTTTGAATATTTCTTAATTGAATCAACCTGAAACGAAGCGGATTCCGATGGAATAACTGTCAGGCAAAGCGAGTAAGGTAAAGATAGAAACTTAGAGAAATCCGATTGTTTCAAATTAGCCGCATCGGTAATAACGAATGCCAGGTTATTCCTCTCTCTAATAGTCTGCGGATCGGAGACTAATGTAGCTTTCAATTTCAGCAATTCATTGGTATAGATTCTTATTTCTGTAGTCCCAAAAATTTTTTTCTCTTCGGATACAAATCCGGTGATATCATTTTCTATAACTTTGTTTACATCTCTAATAATAAGAGGAATTGGCAGATCAGCCGGTAGATAAATGGTAAATTGTTTTTTAATTGAATCCTCATCTTTTACTTTTATCGGTTTTGTACTAATCCATCTCGATTCAATTCCGTATTGATCGAGCACGTCAACAAAAATAGAATCAATCTGGCGGGTGGTCAATTCACTAATATTAGAGTTACTATTATTGCCATGCTTAGCAGGTCTTGCCACAAATTCAATTATAATATTAACAACCAATAAAAATATTGTAAGCCCGAATAGGTATTTAGCAAATGTTTTTTTGAATGACATAGATTTCCTTGCGATACTTTGTGCCGGATTAATTTATATATAACAACTTCCACTAATTAACCATGCAACAAAGTAGAACAGAGATGAAAATTATATTGTGTTAATCATTTATTTCTTTTTGAACTCGGGTTTTCGTTTTTCTAAAAATGCCGAAGTTCCTTCCTTAAAATCTTCCGTTGAACAGCATTTACCAAAAAGTTCTGCTTCAAGTTTCAATCCGTCTGTTTCAGAAAGGTTATTAGTACTAACAATTGCTTTAAGAGATAATTCCACCGCAATCTGACCTTTAGCAGAGATCTTTTCCGCCAGTTCAACAGCTCTGGCAATTAATTCTTCCGGCTTATAAACTTTATTAACAAGACCTATTCGTAGTGCTTCGCCGGCATCTATTATATCGCCGGTTAAAATCAATTCAGCAGCTCGACCAGTATTAATCAATCTTGATAATCTTTGAGTACCGCCGTAGCCGGGAATAATTCCAAGATTAACTTCGGGCTGACCAAACTTTGCTTTCTCTGAAGATAGACGAATATGACAAGCCATAGCAAGTTCGCATCCGCCTCCCAACGCAAATCCGTTTACTGCTGCGATAACAGGTTTATTCAGATTTTCAATTTTATTAAAAACACCCTGACCGAACCCGGCGAATGTTATTCCTGTTGATTCATTCAGTTTATTAAGTTCTGAAATATCAGCCCCGGCAACAAATGCTTTCTCTCCGGCTCCGGTTATTATCACTACATTTATTCCGTCGTTATTGCTTATCGAATCGAAACAGGAATTTAATTCGTTAAGAGTTTCGTTATTAAGAGCGTTTAGTTTATCGGGACGGTTAATTGTTACGAATGCAATTTTATTTTTTACTTCGAACAATATATTTCTATAATCCATAATCACCTCTTAGAAAGTTACAAAGATTGGAATAGTTGCACGCAGATTAAACGAAATGTATTCATTGTTATTCAGAAAGTTGTAATAAGTTATTACGTCAAGAATGAACATCGAAAAACCGGCACCGATATGAAAACCGAATTTACCTGTTTCTTCAACATAATTTTGTCTGCCGCGGTCCAACTTAAATTGATGTGACTTTTCGAAATACGCAAATGAAAGACCGGCATCAACTACCGGCATCAGAAGCATCACACTTTCAATTAAAGGAGGGAAATAATACCTAACACCGGGCGCAATTACTAAAACATTACTTGATAATGACGAGTAATCTGTTCGTTTATAAAAATCCTGACGGCCCGGGTAATGCTGATAACCAAAATTAGTGTAGAGAAAAAACGGCAGAAGTTCATTATCGGCATAAGAGAATGTAACATCAAGTC
>JBBIHP010000143.1:0-5467 GCA_037446915.1 Ignavibacteria bacterium | reverse complement strand
AATCATCTGCAGCAGAACAGATAAGTAAGAATATCGAATCGATCTCTGCAGTAACGCATCAATCCGCATCAGGAACCCAGCAGATAGCCAGAGCAGCAGAGGATTTGAACAGGTTAACCGAGAGATTACAGAATCTGGTGAATCAGTTTAAGATAGATAATGAAACCAGAAATATACAATCGGACAGATCGCATTTTGGAGTTAGAAAAAACGGTAAGATTGTTCATGTATAACTAATAATTGAAATAAATTCATAAGAAAGAGCGGTTAATAACCGCTCTTTTTATATGCAGCAATTGTATTTTTTTATAATATAATTACATACTTAAAAAATAATCCATCCCTTCCTGTAAAATCATAACTAAAATTTACAACTTTATAAAACTTATTATAAATTTAATCCAAGGTTCTTTCGAATATAAATCTTTGTTATTTTTGACATGCTTAAATTTTCAACACACTAACATATAGTCATATAAAAACAAAATAATATTATTGTGGAAGATCTAATACAGAATAACAAGCTGACTATTATTGGAAAATTAACCGCCAGTTTACTTCACGAGGTCCGTAATCCTTTATCTGCAATAAAATTAAACCTGGATTACATGAAAATGAGCGAAAAGGAACTCGCGGGTGAGATAGTTGAATCAATTAACTCCTCGCTCGAAGCTTTCGATAGAATAAATCACATTATTGCCGATGTTCTCGATTTTACTAAAAAGACAAGTGCTTCGCTAAAAGGAACATCTATTAATAAGGTTACGGATAGAGCGCTCGAAATTATTAGTTCTACCGCTACTAAAAAGCAAATAATAATTGAGAAGTATCTTGATGCAAATCTTCCGCAGATAAATGCAATAGAAAATAAACTTTTACAGGTAATAATTAACCTTATTAACAATGCAATTGAAGCATCTTCAAATAAAAACAGAATTATTATAAGAACAGGACTAATAGAAAATCCAGATGTTCGTAAAATAAAATGGGAAGTAGAAGATTTTGGCTGTGGAATAAAACCAGAAGACGTTCAAAAAATTAAACAGGGGTATTTTACAAGTAAATCTGAGGGATCCGGTGTTGGTTTAATGGTTTGTAAAAGTTTATTGGATGAAATGAAAGCCGAATTTTTATTCGACTCTGTCTATGGTAAAGGTTCCAAGTTTTATATTATATTCAAAGTGTAAATTGAGAAATACTTATGGAACCTAAAATCTTAATAATTGATGATGATGAACTTGTTGCCACGTCGCTTAAAAAAGTATTATCAAAACAGAATTATATTGTTCGGACTTGCCTAAACGCTGATGAAGCAAAAGACGTTACTGCAGAAT
The DNA here is from genome assembly GCA_037446915.1 of Ignavibacteria bacterium. GTDB lineage: Bacteria > Bacteroidota > Ignavibacteria > Ignavibacteriales > Melioribacteraceae > DSXH01. Next base: position 4,133 of record JBBIHP010000143.1, on the reverse strand, counting down.
TTCAACCCGATGTTATTCTTCTCGATATTTATTTAACTACACATAATGGCATCGACATATTAAAAATTCTTAAAAAGAGTTTTAGAGAAATTCCTGTTATTATGATTACCGGATATGCAGATGTAAAAATGGCGGTAACATCAATAAAATCAGGTGCATTCGACTTTCTTTTAAAACCGATCGATATTGAACAACTCTCAATTGTTCTGGATAAAGCATTAGAGAATGTTCGGCTTAAATCCGAAGTGAACAGGTTAAATACGATTCTGGAAACAGATGAATTAACAAGAGATTTTTTTGGTAAAAGCACAAAAATTCAAAAACTACTTGCTTCTGTTGAAAAACTTGCAAAGAGTAGTGATACAACAATTTTACTTGAAGGTGAAAGCGGAACAGGTAAAGAAGTCTTTGCAAAATTTATCCATCAACAAAGCCCTAGGAGTTCTGCACCATTTATTACAATCAACTGTGCAACAATTCCACGCGACCTTGCAGAAAGTGAATTGTTCGGACACGAAAAAGGTGCGTTTACAGGAGCTTCTCAAAAAACCAAATTAGGAAAGTTCGAATTAGCTAACGGGGGCACGCTTCTTCTGGATGAAATCGGCGAGCTCAGTCTCGATATGCAGGTTAAACTTCTTAGAGTTTTACAGGAAAGAAAATTTTACCGGCTTGGTGGTGAAAAGGAAATATCTGTAAATGTTAGAGTATTAGCTGCTACAAATAGAAATCTTGAAGATGAAATTGAAAAAGGAAATTTTAGAGAGGATCTTTTTTACAGATTGAATGTCGCCAAAATATTAATTCCGCCGCTTAGAGAGAGAAAAGATGATATACCATATATTGCTTACTCTCTTCTTAAAGAATTTTCTCAAAAGTTTGGAAAAGAAATCCATTCAATCGATTCAAGCGCTATTGATCTGTTAAAGAATTATTTCTGGAAGGGAAATGTTAGAGAATTAAGAAATATTGTTGAACGGGTGGTCTTATTGTGCGAGGAGGATGAACTGAAGGAACATCATTTTTCTAATCTTCTTGATACAAAGAATACTGATAAAACTTCTGATGATAAATTTGTTCTTAGCATTCCATCAAGCGGAATAAAAATAGATGTGGTTCTAAAAAGTCTGATTCTTAAAACACTTCAAATAACCAATGGAAACCAGGTAAAAGCTGCTAAAATACTCGGTTTATCACGCAGTAAACTCCGGTACCGAATGGAACAGCTGGGTATAGAAGTAACACGTCAGGTTATTTAATTCCCGTTTTCAGTTCATTTTACAGCATTAAAAAAAATTATTAATCCCCCTAAACATTTTAAGACCTATTACGATAATACCATAGAGATAATTGTTGTTGAAGATAAGCCCAAATAATTTACCCTAAAGCCCACATAAGCCCTTCAAAAAAGACCATGTCCCAAGCATGGTCTTCCTTTTTTGTTCAAAGAAAAAACTTTTTTTTCATTTTCTGGCTTAATAGATAAATTAAGAAAGGCCTAAAGAGTGACTAATTAAAAATAGTAGTAAGGGAAATGTGTAAAGACTAATGATGTTTCTTAAGAGCTTTGTTAAGAACTTTTATCAGGTCTTCGCGATCGAATGGTTTATGTAAGTAGAAGTTGAATCCTTCGCTCAAAAGATATTTTTCATCTTTCAATAATGCATAACCGGTTAATGCGATAAGTGGAATCAATTCATAACCGGCCATATTTCTTATTTCTTTTGCAATATCAATTCCACTTGGTCCCTTCCCTAAATTTATATCGATTAGCACAGCATCGTATTTACCTGTACGTAATTTATACAATGCCTGGTCGTAGCTGTTTGCACTATCCACTGTAAATATATTCCTGAGGAAAAGATTGACAAGTTCAGAATTGAGAAGGTTATCTTCTATACTTAGAATACTAGGTAAAACCTCTCGTTCTTCGGCTATACGATTCTTGATTACGGGAGTGATATTCTTTAAATCCGGATTGGGTTTAATAGTAATTGTAAGATCAGAATTAAACATGTACTTTCTTGCACCCGGAAGAATAATACTAAAAGTAGAACCTTGGTTCAGGTTACTTTTAACATGAATGTCGCCTTTCATTAGCTTAATCATCTTTTTAGCAACAGATAAACCTAATCCGCTTCCTTCAAAATTTCTTCTAATTCCTTCGCTTAACTGGCGGAACTCTCTGAAAATTTTAGTCTGGTCATCTTCACAAATTCCAATACCCGAATCAATTACTTTTACAACAGCTTGAGGATTACCCTGATCGTCTTCCTGGCTTGTTACCTGAACTTTAACGCCGCCAATATTGGTAAACTTAAGTGCGTTATCGGTAATGTGCATAAGAATTTGCTTAAATAAATTCTCGTCGCCAACAGCACATATTTCGTCGTCAATTATCTCAATATCGAATGTTAAATTTTTCTCGGTAGCGTTCTTATCATAATTGGTAAGGAAATATTTTGTATAGGTACTTAAGTTAAATTCTGTTAAACTGATTGGATAATTACCCGATTCAATTTCTGCAAGGTTTAGAACCGAATTCAGTGTAACTAATAATCTTTTGCTCGATTTCAATATTTTATCTGTAATCTGAACATGATCCGTATCCATCAATTCATCACGTAATAAACTTGAAAACCCTATTATTCCTGTAAGTGGTGTCCTCAATTCATGACTCATGTTAGAAAGGAGGTTGAACTTAAGTTTATTAGCTTCTTCAGCACAATCGAGCGCTCGTTTTAATTCAAGCTCAATTTCTTTTTTAAATGTTAAATCGTCCTTTAAAATAAGGAAATGGCTTATGGAACCGTTTTCATCTATAATAGGTGATATAAAAACCGATTCCCAGTATTCTTCACCGGACTTCTTTTTATTTTTAATTTCTCCCCGCCAGTTATTTTCCTGTCTAACCAGATTCCAGATTTCATTTTCCTGAATATCAGAAACTTCTTCTTGACCAAGTAAAACTATTTTCTTACCGAAGACCTCTTCGAAATAATAACCTGAAATTTCTGTAAACCTTGTATTGGTATATTCAATCAATCTATCAGAGTTGGTTATTATTACCATTGATGAAGAATTTTCAATAACATAAGATAATTTTTGAATTTGTTGTTGTAGAGATTTTTTATCAGTAATGTCCCGGAAGGATAGAAATGTAAATGTATTACCTGATATTTTTTCGGAATGAATAGCAACCTGAAGATCAAACTCCTTGGAATTATGTTTTAAACCCCTCGATTCAAAATTATGCGAAATAGTATTTTCTAGAATGATTGTTCCAAGCTTTCTATTAAAATCTTTTCTATGAGAAGGAGAAATAAAATCGTTAATATCATGGTTATTGAAATTTGCATTTGCATTGAAGCCAAATAGAATATTAAATGCCGGATTGCATAATAGTATTTTACAATTATCTATTATTGCAGATGCTTCAGTGGAACTATAAAACGCCATCTTAAACAGGCGGAGTAGTTCAGTCGATTCCTGTGTTAATTCCAATTTTTTTATTAGTATGTCTTCCGGGCTTCTCATTTATAACTCAATTATGATATTAATGGGAAATTCAATGTAAATGTAGTTCCTTTTCCAGGCTCGCTATCAAAAGTGATTGACCCATTATGCCATTCAATCATCTCTTTGCACAATAAAAGACCAAATCCGGAACCTTCTTCTTCTTCCGTTCCTCGTGTTGTTGAATGCTTCGAAGGTTTAAAGATGCTTTCTTTTACGTCTTCACTCATACCTATACCTTCATCTTTTATTTTAATAACAATAAAACCGTTTTTGACCGAGCTGGATAACATAAGTTTTCCATTCCGTTTAGAATATTTTATCGCATTCGATATCAAATTTCTAAAAATGGAAGTGACCATATTTTCATCAGCCAGGGTTTCTAACTTTTCTTCCATTAGGTTAACAACAGAAATCTGTTTTTCTTCAAGTTGAATTTTTAATTGGTTAACAACACTCATCATTGTAAAATGTAAATTGCATTGAGTCTGATTAAACTTTACCTGCCCAAGTATTAAGCGTGACCATTCTAATAATCCATCAACTAAAGAATACAACCTCTTTACGGATGATTGGGCATACGTCATGTATGTTTTAATTTCTTCTTTCGGGAGTTC
>JBBIHP010000142.1:0-5499 GCA_037446915.1 Ignavibacteria bacterium | reverse complement strand
GGGCCATAACGGATTAAAATCGATTATTTATTATTTAGAGAATGATAATTTCCCCCGGTTAAGATTTGGTGTCGGTAATAAATTTGAAAGGGGTAAACTTGCTGGTTATGTACTCGACAAATTTTCTAAAGATGAAATAAAAGTTATTAATGAAGGTATAGACTTTTCCATCAATCTGATTTTCCATTTCATAACAGGTGGCTACAAATCAATGCTCGATTATTTCAGCAAGCAAAAAAAATAAAAACTGATGATCAAAATAACTCATTAGAAGAGCTTAATTAGGAGATTAAAGTGATCTGGCTATTATATATTATCCCTCTCTTTGGAATTGCAGCACTAATTTATTCTTACTTAAAAAACGCCTGGATTTCTAAACAGGAACCCGGTACAGAAAGAATGATCGAAATCTCAAATTATATTCGCGAAGGTGCAATTGCATTCTTAAAAACTGAGTATAAAGTATTACTCTTATTTGTTCTTGCAATTGCACTGCTACTTGGTGTTTCAAATTATGGCCGCGAAGATTCATCCTGGTTAATTGCAGTTTCGTTTGTTGGCGGAGCTCTAAGTTCAGCACTTGCTGGATTTTTAGGAATGATGGCCGCTACAAAAGCAAATGTTAGAACTACAAATGCTGCAAGAAAAAGTTTAGGTGCGGCGCTTCAGATTGCTTTTTCAGGCGGTGCTATCATGGGTATGAATGTAGTCGGTTTAGGAATTCTTGGACTTGGTAGTTTATTGCTCCTCTATTCAAACATATGGGATGTTAATAATACTTTTGAACTTGGAAGAATAATAAATGTAATTTCGGGATTTTCGTTAGGAGCTTCTTCAATTGCATTATTTGCGAGAGTTGGTGGCGGAATTTATACTAAAGCAGCAGACGTTGGTGCCGATTTAGCTGGAAAAGTATACGAAGGAATACCTGAAGATGATCCGCGTAATCCGGCTGTTATTGCTGATAATGTTGGAGATAACGTTGGAGATGTTGCCGGAATGGGTGCCGATTTATTTGAATCCTTTGTTGGTGCAATTGTAGGTACAATGGTTCTAGGTGCAATCTTTGCAAGCCCAGAAGTACCTGAAGTTGGATTAGAGGCTGTAATCCTTCCGCTATTATTAGCCGGCACGGGAATTATTCTATCAATTGTTGGAGCTTTTTTTGTAAGAGTGAAAGAAGGCGGCAATCCACAAAAAGCATTAAATACTGGTGAGTTTTTAGCTGCCGGTTTAATGGTTGTTGCATCATACTTTATTATTACAAATCTATTACCGGAAAGCTGGTCATTTGAGGGATTTAATTACACTAGTATTGGAATTTTCTATTCTACTCTTATTGGATTAGCTGCTGGAATTTTAATTGGAATAATAACTGAATATTATACCAGCACAGACAAGAAACCAGTATATGAAATTGCAAGTCAGTCTATTACTGGTGTAGCAACAAATATTATTGCCGGTTTAGGTGTTGGAATGATGTCTACTTCTCTACCAATTATAATTATTGCGGCTGGAATTATCGGGTCATTTCATTTTGCAAGCTTGTATGGAATTGCAATTGCAGCATTAGGAATGCTCTCGACAACAGGAATTCAATTAGCAGTTGATGCATATGGACCGATTTCTGATAACGCCGGTGGAATTGCTGAAATGTCCGATTTGCCAAAAGAAGTAAGAGAAAGAACAGATAAACTTGATGCAGTTGGAAACACAACAGCAGCTATTGGAAAAGGTTTTGCTATTGGTTCTGCTGCACTAACTGCATTAGCATTATTTACTGCTTATATGCATCAAGCACAGATAAAAGTTATTGATCTTGCCCAGCCGATAATTATGGGTGGCGTTTTTGTTGGGGCTATGCTTCCATTTTTATTCTCGGCTCTTTCTATGGGTGCTGTTGGAAGAGCTGCTAAACAAATGATTATTGAAGTCGGCAGACAATTTAGAGAAATAAAAGGTTTAAGAGAAGGAACAGCAAAAGCTGAATATTCAAAATGCGTAGAGATTTCAACCAAAGCAGCTATTAAAGAAATGTTAATTCCCGGATTGATGGCTGTATTTATTCCAGTTGTAATCGGGTTTATCAGCAAAGAGATGCTTGCCGGACTACTTGCCGGTGTAACAGTAAGCGGTGTACTTATGGCCATTTTTCAGTCAAATTCCGGTGGCGCGTGGGATAATGCCAAAAAATTAATTGAGGGTGGAATTGAAATTGAAGGTTTTACATATGTAAAGGGCTCTGAAGCACACAAAGCTGCAGTTGTAGGAGATACCGTTGGAGACCCGTTCAAAGATACATCGGGACCCTCTTTGAACATATTAATAAAACTTATGTCGGTAGTCTCTTTAGTTATTGCGCCGCTTATCAAATAGTCTTATTTTTGTAGCCTAATTTATTAACCCTGCTTACATACATTCGCAGTGTAGTAGGCCAAAAGTCCATAGGGAGGTGAAAAGAATGCGAACCAGAAACTACGAAAGTGTTGTTTTAATTAATGCTGCATTAGAAGATGAACAAATTGAGGCAACAGTTTCAAGAATCCTTGAAGTAATTTCCACCAACGGTGGTGAATTAATCGAAGCGGATAAATGGGGAAGAAAGCGTCTCGCTTATCCAATCAACAAATCGAAAAGCGGTTACTATCTTGTAATTCGTTTCAAAGCTTCAACCCAACTTATTTCAACTTTAGAACGTAATTATCGGCTGGATGAAAATATCATCCGTTACCTTACCATTGCTCTGGATAAGGATGCGATGGAAGCAATTTCTAAACAAAAAGAATCTTTAAAGCAGAATGAAATTGTTGTTGATGAAGTAGTATCTAACAACAATGAAGGTAATGAATAACAAATTAGACAAGTAAGGGAGGTCACGATGGCTGAATTAAAGATGCCAGAACTTAACAGTGTAATTGTAGCAGGTAACTTAACAAAGGATCCTGTCTTCAGACAAACATCAAATAACACTCCTGTTGTCAATTTTCATATAGCGGCCAACAGAAGATATAAAGACAGCAGTAATCAATGGCAGGAAGATGTTTGCTATGTTGGAGTTGTAGCCTGGAATAAATTAGCCGATAGCTGTAAAGACCGTCTTAAAAAAGGAAGTGCTGTTTTAATTGATGGTGAACTTCAAAGCAGAACTTTTAAGACAGAAGATGGTAAGAACAGAACAGTTGTTGAAATAAAAGCAAAGAGAATTCAATTCTTAAATAAATTCAGCAAGAATATGGAAAATGGTGTCGATATTGCTGTTGATTCTTCAGTTGAAGAATCCGATTACGAAGACAATTCATTCGATAAATTTTTGACTGATGAAGAATCAGATTTAATGAAAAATGGTGATAAACAATGAGAAAAGAAGTAAAACAAAAAAAAGTGAAAAGAACAATCGATAGTTATATCGATTACAAAGATTCTAAACAGCTCCAGAGGTTTTTAACTGACCAAGGTAAAATAATACCGAGGAGAATAACAGGGCTTACTGCTAAACAACATCGTGAACTTGTTACAGCAATTAAAAGAGCCCGTCATCTAGCAATTTTACCATTCGTTTCCGAAGCGGTTAAGTAATAGGGAGTGACACAATGAAAGTAATACTTAGAAAAAACTTTGATCAGCTCGGTAAAGTAGGCGATGTTGTAAACGTTAAAGACGGATATGCAAGAAACTATCTGATTCCGAGACAGATTGCATATCAGGCAACAGCCGGAAATATCCGTGCCCTGGAAGAAGAAAAAAAACAAATCGTTAAAAAAGAAGCCAAAGAACTAGAATCTGCTCAAAAGCTAGCATCGGAACTTGAAAAAATATCTATTACCATTCCCGTTAAGGTTGGAGAAGAAGATAAAATATTCGGTGCAGTTACTCATCAGATGATTGCAGATGCAATTAACGAGAAGGGCTTCGAAATAGATAAACGTAAAATCGATATTACAGAACAAATAAAAGCACTTGGTATTTACACTGTTTCTGTTAAATTACATCCAAGTGTTACTGCTGCTGTTAAAACATGGGTTGTAAGGGAATAGTTTTAAGTTTTATTTCCCTACTTAATTGATAATTTCATAAACAAAATTTTAGACACGGAATGAAAGAAATAAGATTTAGACTAATAATCATTCTCGGCGCTATCGCTCTTAGTTTATACCTCCTCTATCCTACGTTTCAAGACTATCAGAATAACAAAGAAGTTGGTAAAAAACTTGAATCGTTATCCGATAGTATAAAAAAGAGCAATCCCGTTATCTCTTCAATTGAATTGAAAGAGATTATTCAAAACAAAAAGGATAGCATTCTAACCAGTAATCCTAATTACAAATCGGCGCGAGATAAAAGAGTAAAACTTGGACTCGATTTACAGGGCGGTATGTACCTTGTAATGGAAGTTAACACTGCAAAATTACTTGAAAGGTTGGCTAAGGACCCTGATGAACAATTCAAGCAATTATTAAAGGAAGCTGAAAGAGAAACTAAATTATCCGAAGAAAATGTTGTTACTATTCTTGCTCGTAAAATGCAAGCCAAAGGAATCCGTTTGAGCCGCTATTTTGGTTCTATCCGCGAAGATGATGCAGATATTCAAAATAGATTGTTAGAACAGGAATCTGATGCTGTAACAAGAGCAATTGAAATTATTAGTAACAGAGTAAATCAATATGGTGTTTCTGAGCCAAGCATTCAAAAACAGGGTTCAAGAAGAATTATTGTTGAACTACCCGGTATATCAAGAGAAGAAGAAGCGAAAAGACTTTTGCAAGGTAGAGCCCTCCTGGAATTTAAATTACTTAAGGATCCCGACTTCGCAATTCCTATTATGAATAGAATTGATGAGGTACTTGCTGCAAAAGATTCAACAACTAAAACTCCACTAGATACAACAAAACAGTTGACCGAAGCAGAATTTGCAAAACAGCATCCCTTCTTTTCTCTTGCCAGATTAATTGATCCGCAAGGTAGTATAGCAGATGCTTTTGTTAAGAAGTCTGACCGCGAAGTTTTGAATAATATATTAAACCGACCGGAAGTTGTTAAGGTTCTTCCTGATAATGTTGAGTTTATTTATGAAAATAAACCGGAAATTGCCGAAGGTGTTGAATATTACAGAATGTATATGGTCAACAAACAAGCTGAGCTAACCGGTGGTGTAATTGTTGATGCACAATCCAACATTGATCCTACAACATCTGCACCAATTGTTACTATGCAGATGAATGCTGAAGGATCCCGCGAGTGGGCAAGAATTACCGGTTCTAATATTGGTAAGCGATGTGCAATTGTTATGGATGGTCAGGCTTATTCAGCTCCTACAATCCAGAATAAAATTGCCGGTGGTAACTCTCAGATTAGCGGTATCCCAAATCTTGACGAAGCTAAACTTCTGGAAATTGTTCTTAAAGCCGGTGCTCTTCCTGCTCCAATTGATATAATTGAAGAACGAACCGTAGGTCCTTCATTAGGTCAGGATTCTATAAGTCAGGGATTCAATTCAATGTG
>JBBIHP010000141.1:0-5577 GCA_037446915.1 Ignavibacteria bacterium | reverse complement strand
AGAACATCAAGGTTTGTGTAATTAGTCAAAATATTTTCCGCAAGCTTGCGTACCTGGGTTAAAGATGATAAATCCGCATAAATTAATGATAAGGTATCACTTCCTGTAATAGAACGAATTTCGTTAAGTGCGGTTTCAGATTTTTCTTTTGTTCTTCCATGAATGATTACATGGAATCCTTTGCCGGCAAGTTCAATTGCAGTTTGTTTGCCAATTCCATCTGTGGCGCCGGTAATTAGTACAACACGATTTTCCAATTCAATCCTTATAAATGTTTTGCTTTAATAAAAACAGAAGAATATTACACCAAGTTCCTGTTGGCTCATTCTATCTCGAGCTCATCTGTAAACAGCCAGCATTTATATCCGGCTCCTTTATGCCAGGGTGGACAGTAACGCACACTTTCTGCAAATACTTTTATAAATCGCGCGGATTTATGAATTGAATCGGCAGTAAACTTTTTAATAATTAATTGAGTGCTTTCAACAGGGAGTTCATTTTCAATTTCGGAAATTTTTATAAAATTCTCTCCATCGTTCGAAATATAGAAAATCACTTTACGCGGCATAAAGATCCATACGTTCGGATCATTAAGAGTTGTAAGCGCAAGTTTATTAATAGAAGTTTCTTTGCCAAGATCAATTATTGCTTCGAGATCTTCACCTTCAAATCCTTGCCATTCTCCGTTCTGAAAATTTGTTGTACCGCGCCGTCCGTCCGTAAGCGCCATACTTCCGCCGCCGGTATATCTTTCATCAAATTGGTTTGTGTATTTGGCCGGAGGATACATGGATTTGATAAACGAGCTGGTAGTTGTTGTACTTGTTCTTCCATCCGGCAAAAATGCAATTGATTTTAGTGTTGCAGATTCACTTATTGTTATTGGTTCTGAATATAATACGGAATTAATTCCCGGCTCGGAGCCATCTAATGTGTATGCAATTTTAGCGCTTGCTGTTCTTGTTGATAATTTTACTTTCTGAGAGTTATAGAATATTTCAGACTCAGCATATATTTCGGGTTTTTCAACTTCAATTGGATCCGGAGCCATAGAGAATAACTCGTTCAAATTTTTTCCCCAATCTTTATTCGGCGCACTGTTCATTTCAAATTCGAGTTTTCCACCATCCATTATTTGATTATGTGTAATGAAAGGTGAATCAATTATCTTTCCGTTCAGTTTAGCATAATTAATAAAAATATTTTTCATGGAATTATTATTGGCTGCAATTACAAACTGCTTTTCATTTTCAAGATTAATAGTAACCTTTTCGAATATCGGCGAACCAATCGGATAAATATTCTGACCCGGTGCTACAGGATAAAACCCCATTGCGCTGAATATATACCACGCAGATAGCTGCCCGCAATCGTCATTGCCGCAAAGTCCGTCGGGTTTATCAGTGTAAAGAGTGTTCATAATATTTCTTACCCTTTCCTGAGTCTTCCACGGTGCGCCAGCATAATTATATAAGTAAGCAACGTGATGCGATGGTTCGTTACCGTGTGCATATTGACCGATTAATCCGGTTATATCCGGTTGATGCCTTCCTTCAAGCACATCGGATTCGCTGAACATTTTGTCAAGTTTATCAATTAGTTTTTGGTTTCCGCCGAGAAGGTTTATGAGCCCTCCAACATCATGAGGCACAAAGAAATTATACTGCCATGCAGATGCTTCTGTATAAATTGCATTTACTTCCTTCGGATTAAACGGCTCAATCCATTTCCCGTTAGAAAGTTTACCGCGGAAAAATCCAGTTGATTCATCAAACAGGTTTTTATAGAAGAGAGATCGCGCATTATAATTTTTATATTCCAGTTCGTTGCCAATCTTCTTAGCAAACTGTGCAATGCACCAATCATCATAAGCATACTCTAAAGTTTTTGAAACCGATTCGTTCTCCTTATCAGCCGGAATAAATCCGCGCTCGCGGTAAAGCTTAAGTCCATGCTGATCCCGCTCGGCACTTTTCTTCATAGCAGATAGCGCAAGATTATAGTTAAAGTCACTAATCCCTTTCATGTAAGAATCAAAAATTACAGGGATGGAGTGATATCCGATCATTGTCCATGTTTCGTTCGATGCTAATTCCCAGACCGGCAGAAGTCCGCTTTCTTCATACTTTGCTAAAAGAGTTTTTACAAAATCACTCGACCTTTTCCGGTCAATAATAGTTAACAACGGATGTTCTGCGCGGAAAGTATCCCATAGAGAAAAGACGGTGTAATAATTAAAATCTTTTGTTGTGTGAATCTTACGATCCATTCCATAGTATCTACCGTCAACATCATTAAAAATGTTGGGTGTTATTAATGTATGATAGAGTGCGGTGTAAAAAATCTTTTTTTGAGTTTCGGTTCCGCCTTCAACTACAATCTTATTCAACTCCTTCTGCCATTTCGATTTGGCTTCCGCAAGGGTCTTATCAAAATCAAAATGAGGAATCTCAGATTCAAGATTTCTTCTTGCACCTTCTGTATCAACTGCCGAGATTCCAACCTTTACGAGAATTACTTCCGAACCTTTCGTAGAAAAATTTAGAGCTGCTTTTACATTGCTTCCGGTAAGTTGTTGTGCTCTATTTACCGGAGCATCATTCTTGAATAATGTATAACTGCTGAATGGTTTAGAGAACTCTGCATAAAAATAAACGAAATGTTCTTTTGCCCACCCGCTCGATTTTCTTACACCTTCAATTCTTCTTGAGTCAATAATTTTTATAGATCCTTCGCTGTAATCATCCAGACCATGTTTTAAATCTATTATGATATTTGATTGATCAGATTCAGGAAATGTATATTTATGAAATCCGCATCGCTCGGTAGCTGTTAATTCCACTTTTACATTATAGTCGTCGAGTAATACAGAATAATAACCGGGCGATGCCGTTTCATTTTGATGTTTGAATCGTGATCGGTAACCTTCATCCGAATTTTCTTTTGAACCCGGAATGATTTTTACTTTACCTACAGTCGGCATTAACAAAATATCTGCATAATCAGTTGCACCTGTTCCACTTAAATGGGTATGACTGAATCCCATAATAGAATTATCTGAGTAGTGATAACCCGAACACCAATCCCATCCTTCAATTCCGGTATCGGGACTTAATTGAACAAGTCCGAATGGAAGAGTTGCGCCGGGATAAGTGTGTCCATGTCCGCCCGTTCCAATAAAGGGGTCCACATATTTGGTTAAATCATTCTGGGAATAAATGGCAGCTACAAAAATGTTAAGTATAACAAAAATTATTTGAAGAGAGAGTTTTCCTTTAACCATAATAATTCCTTTTAAGAGAATAACTGATGCGTCCGTAAATACATTTAATCAGTTTCTGAAATGACAGATCCGCTCTTCCGGTCTATGATTAATAATTTAGATTGACCGGCACTTACTTTAGTGTTGAATGAAATGTTTCCGAGTTTTAAATTTTTTGTCAGATCTGCCGATGATTCATTTACAAGTACAATAAGAAAATGATTTTTCATAGGCAAAATATTTGTAGAAAGAGGCGTTTCATAATAAAAATATTCAATTGAGCTTTTGCCAAGCATATACTTCAATAGATCAATTAACGGTTCTTTCTCTTTAGCAAGTTCAAGCGGAAGCGGTTCGTGATAAATGTTATTGTTAGAATATAGGTTGCTTGCAATGCATTTTTTTATAAACTCACTTTGCTGATTATCAAACGTTGCAATTGTTTCTGCGCTGGTTTGATTGTTCTGTTTGATATATTTCTCATATAGGGAAACAGGTGTGGACTTATTAATTAATCCCAACCGGGAAATACTTTCAGATATTTCACCGTAAGAATTTCCTTCGAGCGAGCCAGTAAAAAGAATTTTTGTTCCATTCAAAGAGACTTTATAAAGTACTTTTGCAGCCGCATCATTAATAAATTCTGCAGATGGAATAATAACTAATTTGGCATTTGCTAATCGACCGGTAGTTAAAGTGTATTCTGAAATTAAAGAAGGAGTAATACCCAAATGATCTGTAAGAATTCTTACTAACCGTTTCGTAGAGAGATCGCCATTTTTTCTACCGGCAAATATTTTTGTGTGAGGAATAACAACAACTACTTCAGCCGGTTCGTAATCTTCAATAAAGTTTTTTGCAGTATCAAAAAATTTAGAGTATTTGCCAAGCGTTTCAATTTCCAGTTTTGCGGTTCCATCGGGTCTAAAGAATCCAATAGCAGATTCGTTATCAATCGGCATATATGGATTAATATTCCACGCCCACTGAACAATTCCCGCACCACGCGAAGCAAAGCCTAAACCGAATTTTCTATCGAGCAAATTTCTAGCGATTGACGGAGAACGCCACGCCTCACCATCAATATCTTCCAGGCGCATCAAACCAGTTTCTGATACAAGATTCGGTTTCTCTGGTACTTTAGTGATTAATCCATCCCACAACAGGTCATCGTTCAACCACCACGTGTGGATAGATGTGTAATCAACAGCGGTGTAATGAAATTGCTGCGAAGGACGCGTTGAAGTACCTCCTTCATCCTGTCCTAATGTAACCAGCGTGTTACTAACAGATTTGATTGTACGCGTTAAAGTATCTGCCCAGTTTGTAACAACATCCTGTGTAAAAAGATTAAAATCGATTGCTTTGCGAGGGCGGCGGTCTTCCTTGTAAATTCTATATGATAGCTCACTCTCTAAAGGTGGAGAATAAATATCTCCAATCGCATCTCGCCACTTATTTTGTAAACCCGTTGATGTAAGGTTATACTTTTTATTAATCCATTTTTGCCATTCGGATTTTTCATATGAATCGCCAATAGGAGAATTCTTCCAGATATCATTCGGCGGTGAATATGAAGGTTCGTTTATAAGATCGTAATGAACCCAGCCATTATCTTTATATCGGGTAGTTATTAATGTAATGAAAGCTTTCTGCCAATCGAGTGAGCGGGGATCTAAATAAGGATTAGTTCCGCCGTTTAGAGGTGGAGTAAAAGCAAAAAAATTGAAACAGACTACAATTTCATTTTTAACCGCAGTCATTACATAAGCATCTAATGCGCGTAAAAAGGATTCGTCAATAGCACCTCTATCCAGCATGGCACGCAACCACGAATTCCATAATCCGGTTCTAATAAAATTTATTCCCGAGCGCTTCATCATTTCAAAATCTTTCATCCAGACATTTGGATTCGGTTCGAACAAAAATTTTCGATGAACATCTGATGCCATATATGTAGTGCCGATAACGGGAAACACTTTTCCGTCTTTGCGCAGCCAGTCTTTTGAAACGGTAATTTGCGGACTGCTAAATAAAAGGTTTTTATCGCGCACCCAGAATCCAGTTGTTATTTTGTTGTTCTGCTGATTAATATTTTCTACTTCTATATCAACAGAATAAAATCCGGTAGAATAGTTTGAGTATCCATCTAATGCAATTGTTGCGGTTTTAATGTCGCTCGTTCCGGTTAACTCATATTTTTTTGTTAACAATACTTTGTTTTTATCATTACGGAGAGTAACGCTTATTTTAACCGGCTTATTAGAAGTATTGGATGGTTGAAAGAGATTGATTCTTATCAAAGGGATTTCGTT
>JBBIHP010000140.1:0-5698 GCA_037446915.1 Ignavibacteria bacterium | reverse complement strand
TTGAACCACCGGTAACTCAAAAAGTGGAAGAGACAGTTCTGCCGCAGGAAGTAGTAAAACCGGAGGAGGATACTCTCGCCTCAACACTTGAGTCGAGCGGAATTCTGCTGAGTCTTATCTTAATCTTCCTAGGAGGACTTGCTTTAAATCTTACTCCTTGTGTCTATCCTCTTATTCCGATTACAATCGGTTACTTCGGCGGACAGGCTGAAGGTAAAACGAGCCGTCTCTTTCTGCTCGGAATCCTTTACGTTCTTGGAATGGCACTTACTTATTCTGTAATCGGAGTTATTACATCACTTAGCGGTGCTGTGTTCGGAACACTGCTTCAGAATCCTTTTGTCATTACGGGTATTGCGCTTCTATTTATTGTACTCGCGTTAAGCCAGTTTGGTGTTTACGAATTTAAACTCCCGGATAAACTTGTTATGAAAGCTGGTGGTGCTAAAGGCGGTGTTATGGGCGCGTTCTTTATGGGACTTACAATGGGAATTGTTGCCGCTCCCTGCATCGGACCGTTCGTTCTCGGATTAGTAACTTACGTTGCAGCCAAAGGGGATCCGTTCTATGGCTTCCTGATGTTCTTTGTACTCGCACTCGGATTAGGATTTCCATATTTACTGTTAGCACTCTTCAGCGGTAAGATCAAAAAACTTCCTCGTGCCGGTGACTGGATGGAAGGCGTTAAGCATATTTTCGGTTTCATTCTTCTCGGTATGGCGTTTTTCTTTGTCGATCCGATTCTCCCAAAATCGATACAGGGTTATGCATTGCCTATCTTCGGTATTATTGCCGCTGCTATACTCTTATTCATCGATAAGACAGCTAATCAAATTAAAGGATTCAAATTATTCAAAACGGTTTTCTCTGTTATTGTACTCGCTATATCCATCTGGGCTTTAATTCCTTCTGAAAAATTATCTCCAGATTGGCAGAAGTTTTCGATTGCTTCATACGAACAATCTCTTAAGAATAACGAGAGTATGTTAATAGATTTTTATGCAGACTGGTGTATTCCTTGTAAAGAATTAGATGCTTTAACATTTTCAGATCCAAGAGTAATAAAAGAATTAGAAAGCTATACTTCATATAAAGTAGATATGACACAAATGAATGATGCTAACGAAGAGCTCCGCAAGAAATTCAATGTTATCGGTATGCCGACTGTATTGATAATTAACTCG
The DNA here is from genome assembly GCA_037446915.1 of Ignavibacteria bacterium. GTDB lineage: Bacteria > Bacteroidota > Ignavibacteria > Ignavibacteriales > Melioribacteraceae > DSXH01. The sequence goes on along the minus strand of JBBIHP010000140.1, from coordinate 4,514 downwards.
AAAGGCGAAGAGGTTCACCGGCTCACAGGATTTGTTAATGCCGATGAATTTCTGAAGTTAATCAGAAACTAAAATTACATCACTAAATTTAGAAGGTCTGAATGGGATTGAAAATTCTATGAGGACCTTCAATTTCAATACTTACTTCTTTATCTCTCTTCCGCCTAACTGATTAATTACTGCATTTACAAGAGCATTGTCGTCGGAAGGAGATTTGGATGTTTCTGAGTTACTGATTGATTTGCTGCTTTTTTTTGAGGAGCCGGATTTTTTCTTACCGGCATTATTAAACTCAATTTTCTTTCCGAAAACTTCTTTGGTTTTTTTATCCAGGTAGGATTTGTTATCGCTTATAATATCCCAGTCTTCTGTATGTTCAACTTCGATATTGAGTTTATCGTTTGCAATATTGACTGGATTAGAATTATTGAGTATCGAACCGAAAAATAATTTGTCGGTTTTAACCTGTTCAACAAAAGTTTCCCATTTGGTAATTATGTCATTAAATTCCGATGAGTCTCTTGCAGTAGGGGGAATAAAATTTTTTACCTCCGGCAGCTTAATTTCATTTTTTTCTACCAACCTCACATTTGAAAGCGATTGTTCCTGAACCGGTTTCTTTGAAACTCCACCGGTTCCTGAAGAATAACTTTTAGGCGGCTCGGATATTCTTCCGGTATTAATTTTATTAAGTATCTCAGAGATTGTTGAAGAGCGTTCCAAACCAATTAAATGGCAAAGAGCGATCTCCATCTTCATCCTCTGATTGTAAGAGTTTTTTAATTCATATTGTGTTTTATTTATAAAATTGAGGACCCGTAATAAATCCCCTTCAGAGAATTGATCAACATATTCAAGATATTTTTCTTTATAGTATTCAGCTTCTTCAATTAATGTACTGTCTTTTCGTATTACAACTGTCATTATATTTCTGAAATGTTCATTGAGACCATTGGCAAAGTCCATAAAGTTCCAGCCGTTTTCATAGACTGTTCTGGTAACATCAAAAGCAGCTTTGAAATTTTTATTAAGTATGGCATCAGAAATTGTAAAATAGATCTCTTCATCAATCAGGTTAAGCATTTTAGAAATTACTTCGCTCTGTACGATACCGCCGCTGAATGAAATTACCTGGTCGAACAAGCTTTGTGCATCTCTAAGAGCACCATCGGCTTTTTTTGCAATTAGTGTTAAAGCCATATCATCAATCTGGATTTTTTCTGCTTCGGCAATTCCCTTAAGTAAATTTTTAATTGCCGACATTTCAATCCGTCTAAAATCGAATCTCTGGCATCTGGAAATAATAGTTAGAGGAACTTTATGAACATCTGTCGTTGCAAAAATAAAAATAACATGTTCGGGTGGTTCTTCAAGAGTCTTTAACAATGCATTGAATGACTCGGTTGTTAACATGTGAACTTCATCGATAATATAGACCTTAAACTTTCCTTTAGTAGGTGCATACTTAACCGATTCGCGTAACGTACGGATTTCATCTATTCTTCTATTTGAAGCTCCGTCAATTTCAATTATATCGAGAGTCTGAGAACTTTGAAATGATTGGCACATTTCGCATTGATTGCACGGTTCACCTTTTTGAGGATTGATGCAATTCAATACTTTTGCAAGGATACGTGCTGTAGTTGTTTTACCTACTCCTCTGGGACCAGCAAATAAAAATGCGTGTGCAATTCTATTATTTAATATCGCATTCTTTAGTGTAGTTGTTATATGTTCCTGTCCCACAACTTCAGAAAATATTTGTGGGCGCCATTTTCTAGCAGTTACTATATAATTCATGAAATTAATTTTTTAATGGAACGCGGATTATTATGATATTTATGATCTCTTATGATTCAATCCGCGTAAATCATAAAAAATCCATTTAATCTGTGTTCTATTTACAAAAGAATTTTTTCAAAAGAAAATTTTTCTGTAAGAAGTAAACAGAGATTTTGAAGATATTTTTTATCAATGTTATTAAATGCAGAAAAAATGTAACTATCCAGGTCCAGCACTCCGTAAACAATTTCCCGCTTTATAATCGGAACAACAATTTCAGAATTTGATCCGCTATCGCATGCAATGTGACCGGGGAATTTATGCACATCTTCAACAATAATAGTTTCTTTTTTCTCAGCCGATGTGCCGCATACACCTTTACCGAATTCAATTAACGTACAAGCAACCTTTCCTTGAAATGGGCCGAGATATAGTTTGTTCCCATCTGATAGATAGAATCCGACCCAGCTAATTTTCTCGAATGCTTCTTTTAATGCAGCAGTAACATTTGCAAGGTTGGATATTAACGGTTCATCAGGATTTAGCAATGATTCAACTTGAGGAATTAATTGCTGATATTTTGCTTCATCCGAAAGCGATTTATCTATATCTAAACTTTCTACCATAATATTTTTAAAGCCCAATTAAAAAGAAACAAGTTACAAATCAAATCAAACTGAATTCAGCTTGTATAAAAACAACATACAAATTTCGATAACAAATTTTAGATTAATTATTTCTTTTTATTATTTGACTGTTTCTTGATTTTTGGTTTTTGGTTATTCCTATTGCTGGTTGTTCTTTTCTTTGTGTCGAAAACATAAGGCAATGCTTCATTTATATTGCTTACAGGAATTATTTTCAATCCTTGTTTAACTTCATTTTTAATTTCCGATAAATCTTTTTCATTTTCTTTCGGAATTAGAACAGTTTTAATTCCACTTCTTTGAGCAGCTAAAAGTTTTTCGTTCAATCCGCCAATAGCAATAATTTTACCTCTAAGAGTAATTTCACCGGTCATAGCAACATCATTTCTTGATGGTTTTCCGCTGAATGCAGAATACATTGCCATAGCCAATGTTATTCCAGCAGAAGGTCCGTCTTTTGGAATAGCGCCTTCGGGCAAGTGAATATGAATTTCCTTTCCCTTTGTAAAATGGGGCTCAAGACCAAAATCTTTTGCATTGGAGCGCAAGTAGCTTAATGCAGCTTGTGCGGATTCCTTCATAACATTACCGAGCTGACCTGTTAATGTAAGTTTTTCTGATCCGGTCATTACCGTTGCATCGACCTGAAGGATATCACCTCCAACACTCGTCCATGCTAATCCGGTAACACTTCCCACGCGAAGTTCTTTTTCAGCTTTTTGTGTTCTGAATTTAGAAACGCCTAAGAATTTCTCAACAACATCTTCATCTAAAAGAAACTTTTTACCGGTTCTTTTCTTTTTACCATTGGATGAATTGGATAAAACAATTTCGCGGGCAGTTTTCCTTAGCACCGAAGCGATTTCACGTTCCAGGTTTCTTACACCGGCTTCCCGAGTGTAACCTGTAATTATTTTTTTTACGGCTTCGTCTTTGAAATCAACTTTATACTTTTCCAGTCCATGTGCGGTAATCTGTTTTGGAATAATGTGTCTTTTAGCAATCTCAATTTTCTCAAATTCAAGATAACCGGGTAATTCAATTATCTCCATTCTATCCTGAAGCGGTAATGGAATGTTATACCTAACATTTGCAGTTGTAATAAACATAACCTGTGACAGGTCATAATCAACATCAAGATAATGATCGTTAAAAGTATGGTTCTGTTCGGGATCCAGAACTTCGAGCATAGCAGAAGAGGGATCGCCACGGAAATCCATACTCATTTTATCAATCTCATCGAGAAGCATAATCGGGTTGATAGTTTTAGCACGCTTCATGGATTGAATAATTTTACCCGGCATTGAACCGATGTAAGTTCTTCTATGTCCGCGTATTTCTGCTTCATCGCGAACACCTCCTAATGAGATTCTTACGAAATTTCTACCAAGTGCGCGTGCGATCGATTTACCAAGTGAGGTTTTACCAACACCGGGAGGACCAACAAAACATAAAATTTGTCCGCGCATATTTTTTACAAGGTTAAGAACTGCAATATGCTCAACTATTCTTTCCTTCGGTTTATCAAGTCCAAAATGATCTTCATCAAGAATTTTGCGGACGTTTTTTACATCAAGGTTATCGGCGGTTTTTTTATGCCATGGAACATCAATTATCCAATCGAGATAATTTCTAATTACAGTTGCTTCAGGTGAACTTGGAGGAGTCTTTTTAAGCTTATTCAATTCTTCAATTGCTTTTTCCTGAACTGCTTTTGGCATTTTAGCTTTTAATATCTGCTCTTTTATTTTAGAAAATTCCGGTGAAGATTCTTCTTCATCGCCAAGTTCATCCTGGAGAATTCTGATCTGTTCCTGTATAATAAACTTGCGCTGTGTCTTGGTAATATTTTCCTGAACTTTATTTTCAATTTCCTTTTCGATGCGCAGAATTTCAATTTCCGATGTGAGTATTTTTATTATATCATAGAGCTGTTCTTTAATTGAAAAATGCTGAAGGATTTTCTGTTTCACTTCAATAGTTTGATTAATATTTGCAGCTGCATAAAACAATTTGCGGTCAGGTTCTTCGATACTTTCGAATGAATTAATTGCTTCTGGCGGAATTGATTTATTTATCTTTACA
>JBBIHP010000139.1:0-5760 GCA_037446915.1 Ignavibacteria bacterium | reverse complement strand
AGATGCATTAAAAGCAATGCGAATTATTGAAGAGATTGAAAAACAATGTCGCTAAGATCGGATTTAGTTGAAGCATGCCATAAAGTTTATGCAAAAGGATTTGTCTCTGCATACGATGGAAATTTATCTGCACGAACAAATAGAAAAACTATATTGATTACTCCTTCCGGAAAATGTAAAGGAGAAATATCCGAAAAAGATTTACTGGAGATTGATTACAAAGGGACGCTATTAAAAGGGACCGGTAAGATTTCTACAGAGTCAAAATTACATTTACTTGCTTATCAAAAAAGGGAGGATATTAATTCTGTAATCCATTGTCATCCTGTTCATGCTACCGCTTTAGCTACTGCAGGTGAAGGAATGACAAATCCTGTTTTTCCGGAAGTAATTCTTTCACTGGGTCCTGTTCACCTTTGTAAATATGCAACACCTTCGACAAGTGAACTTGCAAATTCTACATTACCTTATATAAAATTTGCATGGGCATTACTTTTAGAGAATCACGGCGCTGTTACTTTCGGTAAGAATATTAAGGAAGCATACTTCCGGATGGAAAAATTAGAACATGCTGCTCATACATTAATAATGACCAGGATTATTGGCAAAGAAAAAATTATCTCATCAAATAAATTAAAACAACTCTACTCTATTGCAGAAAAGGTCTATGGGATTAAAGTGAATAAAAAAAATATTTCGTTTAATTAATCAAGTTAATATTGGTATTCATATGACTAATTCAAAAATTAATATTGCATTATTAGTTGGAGGAACTTCACCGGAAAGGGAAGTCTCAAAAGCTTCTGGTAAATCAATTTTAAAAGCTTTATACGATCTTGGCTATAAAGTTAAAGTTATCGATCCGGCATACGGGTTGATTCAACCAAGGGAAGAATATAAATTTTTTGAAGAGAAAGATTATTCGGAAATTTCAAATCGTAACCAGTTAGAAGCTATTAATTCAACAATGCTCGATGGTATTGATCTTGTATTTATTGGTTTACACGGTAAGTGGAGTGAGGACGGAACCTTACAATCACTTCTAGAAATGAGAGGCATTAAATATACTGGTTCTAAAGTTTTAGCAAGTGCACTGGCAATGAATAAATGTATGTCCAAAATAATGTTTCAGCATTTTGATGTAACCACACCAAAATGGTTTCTTATTAATAAAAATGAAATTGATTTTCCTTTGATAAGAGAAAAGATCAAAAAGTTTTTCGGTTATCCCTGTGTTATTAAACCGAATGATCAAGGATCTACAATAGGATTAACAATCTGTAGGGGTGAAGTTGAACTTGAAGCTGCTGTTAATAAAGCATTCGAATTTGCTTCGACTGTATTGGTAGAAGAATATATTTTAGGAAGAGAACTTACCGTAGCAATTTTAGGTAAGCAAGCTCTCCCGGTTCTGGAAATAAAGCCGATTGATGGATTCTATGATTATGAACATAAATATACTTCAGGTAAAACAGAGTACATTGTACCTGCAGTTATACCACCTAAAGTTGCAGAGCATCTGCAGCATCAAGCCTTGCTTGCTTTCAATTCTGTTGGATGCGAAAGTTATGCCCGAATCGATTTCCGGCTTACTAAAGATTATAAATCCTATTGCCTTGAGGTTAATACTCTACCGGGAATGACAAATTTAAGTCTTGTTCCCAAAATGGCTGCAGCAGCTGGAATTTCTTTTGAAGATCTAATCAATAAAATTATCCAGAATGAACTTTGATGTTTAGTATAAATAAAAAAATTCTTTTTCGGTTTCTATGGTTTTTTGTAATTATTGGAATTCTTGCTTTCCTTGTATTTAATCAGAATGGCATCATTAAATTTTTAAGTCTTCATCAGGAGCTCCATAACCTGAATACTCAGATAAAAAATGCAGAGGATAAAATAAATTCTCTCGAGATGGAGATTGATTCATTAAACAAGAGCAAAGAAAAAATTGAAAAAGTAGCGCGGGAAAAATTTCATATGATGCGCCAAAACGAGCGTGTTTTAAAAATTGAAGAAAATTGAATTAATATTTTGAAAAACAAAATTGAAATACCAATAACACCATTAGCAGAAAGAATTCGCCCAAAAAGTTTAGATCAATTTTATGGGCAGAAAAAATTAGTTGGTGATGGAAAGCCACTTAGAAAGATGATCGAAAATCAATCTCTAAGTTCGTTAATATTCTGGGGCCCGCCCGGAACTGGTAAAACTACATTGGCAAGAATTATCGCAGAAACAACTCAATCGGAATTTTTTCAGATCAATGCCGTCTCATCGGGAATTAAAGAATTACGGGAACTTATTGAAATAGGTGTTGAGAATTTACAATACAATAAAAGAACGATTATATTTATTGATGAAATTCATCGTTTCAACAAAGCTCAACAAGATGGATTATTATCATCTGTTGAGAAAGGTGAGATTATTTTAATTGGGGCCACTACTGAAAATCCTTCATTCGAAGTAATTCCAGCTTTACGATCCCGTGTGCGGATTTTTGTACTTGAAGAACTAAGTAAATCTGATCTCTTGGAAATTTTGCATTATGCATTAACAAAAGATGAATTTTTAAAAACACTTAATATTACAATTGATGATGCGGATTATCTCATTTATATATCCGGTGGAGATGCTAGAATTCTACTCAATGTTCTCGAAGCTGCTGTTGTTAGTGAAATTGCCGATGAAAGAATAGTTATAACACGCGCAATAATTGAAGAAACTATTCAAAAGAAAAATATTCTATATGATAAGTCCGGAGAAGAACATTACAATTTAATCTCAGCATTTATAAAAAGTATTCGCGGCTCGGATCCTGATGCTGCTGTTTACTGGTTAGCAAGAATGTTAGAAGGCGGTGAGGATCCGCTTTTCATTGCTAGAAGAATGATTATTCTTGCATCTGAAGATATTGGCAATGCATCACCCAATGCGCTTGTACTTGCCAATGCAGTATTTGGTTCAGTTGATAAAATTGGAATGCCTGAATCAAGAATTATCCTCTCGCAATGTGCAACCTACCTTGCATCATCTCCTAAAAGCAACAGTTCTTACATTGCAATTGATACCGCATTAGGTGATGTAAAAAATCAACAATTGTTTCCGGTCCCATCACACTTACGTAATGCGCCTACTAAATTGATGAAGGATCTGGGTTATGGAAATAATTATAAATATCCGCATAACTTCCCAAACAATTTTATTGAGGAAGATTATTTACCATTGGAACTGAAAAACAAACAATATTATTTCCCTTCGGAAAGTGGGAATGAAAAAGGAATTAAGGATAGATTGAAAAATCTTTGGCGTGATAAGAAAAAGTATTAATTAAGTGTAAAAACCTTGCCTGGTAATTGCTTTACAATACCTTTAAATTCCAGCATTAATAAATTCACCAGACAATCGGGAACCGACATGGAAGTAATCTTCGATAATTCATCAATATGTTTGGGCTCGTACTTTAAAACCGATAATAGTTTTTCTTCGAATAAATTTAATTCTATATGGTGTTTATCATGTGTTTTGTACTCTTTAACATCAAGTTTTGTTTTTAACTCTTCGATTATATCATCAGCAGATAGAACTAATTTTGCCTCACCTCGTTGAATTAAGGAGTTTGGCCCTACACTTTGCTTACTATTTATATTACCTGGGATGGCAAAAATTTCTCTGTTCTGATCGATTGCATATGCAGCGGTCTGCATTGCGCCTCCATTTATGCGGGTTTCAATAATTAATGTTCCTAATGAAAGACCGGATATTATTCTGTTTCTTTTCGGAAAATTTTGAGCATCCGGTTTTGTACCAAGAGAGTATTCCGAAATAATCAACCCTTGTTCAGATATTTGCTGAAAAAGTTTCTTATTCTCAGGAGGATAAATTATGTCAATTCCCGACCCAATTACTGCAATAGTATATCCCCCAGATCGAAGTACTGTTTGATGTACTATGGAATCTATTCCGCGAGCCATGCCACTTACAATTACCAGATTTTTATTAGTAAGATCCCGGGTAAATATTTCAGCCTGATTTTTACCATAAACAGTTGGCATTCTTGTCCCAACAATAGCTAAAGCATTTTCGTCTATTTTTTTTACACTCCCTAGCAAATAAAGCAATATTGGTGGATAGAAAATTTCTTTTAACAGTGTTGGATAATCTTCGTCCCAATATGTGATTATTCGTGCATTGTGTTTTGCTAAATTGAAAATCTCCTTTTCAGTTTCATTCTTTACTTTATTAAAATTAGTCTTGCTGGTTATTATTCGGTTTGATAATACGGTATTGATTCCTTCGATTGAATTTAAGTTTGCCTTGGAGCTTTCGATAAGTTTTTCAATTGAATCAAACTTGGATACTATTGATAATATTTTTTGAGGGCCTATACCTTCTATACTTAGCAGAAACTTGAGATAGGAAAGACGTTCTAAATTATTAGATGTCAATTTGTAGTTGTATTAATTATTCATTGATTTCGATGTTATCTACAATTCCAATAATCAGTGTATTAACCGGTGCATTTTTATGTCCAAGAACCTGTTGTATTGCATCTCCCTCCTGGCATATAATTACAGTATCACCAATTCCTGCATCAATCAAATCAATGGCTATTACATCTTTGTTCCCGGTAAATTTTCCTTTAAAATCCACCGGCTGGGTTAAAAGTAATTTATGCCCCAACAAAAATTTGTTTTTTTGTGTAGATATTATGTTGCCTTTAACTTTTGCTAGAAACACCAGTGTCCTTTTGTTTTGTTTTGAATTTCAGAAGGATTACAGCTGGAAGTAATAATACATATGCTATAATTACTATAATGGGTGAAACAGTAAGAGAAATAAAACTATCCCAATTACCAACTGACATAAGATAGAATCCCAAAATCAAAATTCCCAGCGATAGGTATAAAAGATAAAAATTATATTTAAGCCAGTAATCTTTAAAGGGGGAAGTTTTGATTTTGTTCTCTTTTGAAAAACTTTTTTTCTTTGTCATTTTTTTATCTTCTATAAATTTAAGAAAAAAAGCCCAGTGTTGGGGGGAGACACTGGGCTTACGATGCCTCCAAAATTATTAATTCTGAAAGCATACAGCTGAAATATAATTTTCCTTTCTGCTTTTGTCAAGACTTTTCATTTATTTAATTGATAAACGATTTTCCTAATTGTATCAAATTGAAGATAAGGATAATCGTTACGGATCCGTTCTATTGCTTCACTTGCAGGAATATTTTGTGTCTTTAGTTCTTGGAATTTTTTTCTGATAGTATAATCCCTTACTGATTTTTCGTTTATTAGTCCCCTTGTCTGCAATAGTGAATATATATCGTCCGATATTAAATCAGATAAAGGATTTACTAGTGGGGTGTTCTTAATATTCTTTTCCATTTTCATCCTCTCTTAAATTTGTAATAAATTAAACACAGAACAATTTTTTAAGTTCCCCCTAGACAAAAAATATTTATTTTATTAAAAAAAATATTTGGAAATATAAAATCGAGTACTTATATTTCAAGCCGTGTTTTTTAGAAACCTTTGAAATATTGCCTCGAGAAGCTCCTTATTCTTAATTTTTTAATAATATACTTGACAAATAAAAAATTAAGCATTAATTTTCTCGTCCGCATTTATAAAAGTTCTTTGACAGAGTGAGTAACTAAAGAAATTCTTTAGTAGTTTAACTTTGAGATTACAAAAGCTTACAAAACTTACAACGGAGAGTTTGATCCTGGCTCAGGACGAACGCTGGCGGCGTGCCTAACA
>JBBIHP010000138.1:0-5891 GCA_037446915.1 Ignavibacteria bacterium | reverse complement strand
CTCGCTTAGTAAAAATCTGGAGTTTGAGGATGAACTATGTGATAAGGGGGAGTATGATCTTGAAAGCGGATTTCATCTAACATACGGTTACTGCAACGTAAAAATTAAAGACGGCGGTGCAAAGGTTAAACTGATTACTTCTCAACTTGTTAATGACAGGGATTATGCGATTATTATGTACGGATTTTGCAGACAGAATGAATTCCAGTCATGCAAAAATGAATTGAGATTCATTCTTGATAATATTAAATATAAGGAAGAATGATGCTTGCTAATATTTTTCGGGATCGCCAACTCTAAAATCATCAAAAGAAGCGTCCACTCCTCCCGAAGCGAAGATACCTACATAACCTCTTTCAATAGAACCATCTTCGATGTTAGCCACCATTATTCCATTTATATGTGCAATAATTTTATTATCGACAACAGTAACCTTTAAAATATTAACTCCGTTTTCTATCAAGTCGCTTTTTGCCGGTTCAATTTTTTCTTTCCATAAGTATCCGGTCCACTTCGAAAGAGAATAAATTCCGTCTTTCCTTATTGTGAAAGTATAATATGCACCTTCGGCTTTGCCGTAGAAGAGACCGAATTCTTCATTAGAAGCGCCACTTTCCCATTTAGCTTTTACTGAAACTGTATAGTTAAGGTAGTCGTTATCACATCTTGTGGTATAAGTTGAATTTTTATCTCCGTTAATGAAATAAAATTTTCCGTTCTTTATCTTAAAGCTCTGGCTCTCATCAAATGTACATTCTTCTCCTTCAAAGTTTTCGAAGAGTGAATCGTCTCTATAATCTTCAATTTCTTCTTTGTCGTCTTCATCCGGAGGGGAAATTTCAAAATAATTGCACGAGCATTCTACATTGCCATTTATGCTTAATCCGACTTTACCCGGTTTAAATGATTCGTCTATTGTACTTATTACAAGTTCATCATTTATATAGCATCTAATTGCATGATCAACAAAAGTAACTTTCAATTCATTAAAATCTTGCGGATCTATCTCGCCGGTTTTAGACCACGGTACTACGTCCAACCATTTTTCTTTAGTCTTTGATAAACTGTAAAATCCTTTAGGACTGATTAAGAAACTATAGACACCCTTGACGCTATTACCAAAGGTAATACCGTAACCGCGGTCGTCTTTTCCACCTAACCATTTTACTTTGCTTGTTATTGTTCCTTCTGAATATTCCTTGGAGAGATTTTGAAAATAATGACTGTTCTTATCTCCTCCGGAAAAATGGAGTTCACCATTTGTTAAAGAGAAATTATTGCTTAACCGGAATAAAGTTACATTTCCTTTAAAATCTTCTTTTAAGAACAGATCATCTTTAAGAATTTCTGCCGGATCAATGTAGAAATTGTCAAACGCACATTCAATTCCTCCTTCAGCGTAGAATCCAACTTCTCCTTTTATGAAAGTATCATCGGTAGCATCAATTATTTTCTTTTTATTTATGTAACACTTAATGGCATTGCCCTTACAAGTGACTTTTAATTCCAGATTTCCAGAAAGGTTATTACTGCATTTCAAAGCATCAGTAATTTTTGTCCATTTTTGATCTGCATGTTTTGTGAGTTGAAAGTAGCCGTCCTGTGTAATGTAAAAGAGATAAAAATTTTCACCGCTTCCTCGAAAGAATATCCCATATAAAGAAAGAGAGTTTTGTTCCTCCGTTCTTACATTTGCTGTTAAAGTAAAATCAGAAAAAACTCCGGTGAATGGACATTTGAAATATCGATTTGAGTCCGCACTTGAAAATGTCATCTCGCCATTTTTAATCTTCCAGTAATTTGTTTCGTAATCGAAGAACAGATTTTTGTTGCTGCCAAAGTCCTCTCTGAATACCTGTCCGGTTCTGTCTTCAGCAGAAGCGGGATTAAAAAAGCTGGTAACTTGTTCATCAGGACTGTAAATATAAGAGGCAATCATCCTGCAGACCTCGCGGTTTTTAGCATCATCCCCGGTAGATGATACATCAAGAGTATACAATGTTGTACCAAGCAGAATAATTGTGGTATAATCATGAACTTTCTTTTTATTACTGGAATTTTTTAAACCGTAGTAAAATTTTCTGCCGTTCAAATTTTCAAATTTTATAAACTCGTTTATTACAATATTTATCCAGAGTTTTTCAATAAAACCAATTATTTCATCACTTAAAAAGGAGTCTTCCATTTTTGTTAATTGCGGCATTAAAAAGATGCTGTAACCTTCATGATCAATCATTTCGGTAACCATTTTGCGGTCTTGCTCAAGTTCATCTACCATTACACTGAACCATTCGTCTTTTGATACTATTGGAGCAGGAACAAAAATCCTCCCTTCAGGAAACTTCAACTCTCTGTATTCCCATCCTTCGGGCAATTTCTTTTTTACATCCTGACAATAAATATTGTTTGTAAGAATGAATGAGATAAGTATAATGAACAATCGTACAGATGCTTTCATAATCATCCCTATTAGATATGGAAATGGTTTTTATTAAGACCACCCGATTTTTTAACCGGGCGTATTTTCTAACTCTTAATCAAAAAACTATTTCTCATTCGTTTTCAAATAGTGTTTCGATTATTTCCTTCTGAAGATTTTTATTTGTTGACATCTTTTTTACATCAGGCAGAAAATGATCTCCCTTACCAAATCGAAAAACCAGGCTTTCTGTCATTTTAGTCATTCCTTTTCTGTTTGTGTCATATTTGGAGAAATTGAATTTCTTTGATGGTTTCGGATTCTGATCGAAATTAATATCACTCAGCTTAGTCACATTTTGTAAGGAGAACGGTTTCTCCTTGAGCTTATTATCCGCCAGATTATCTAATATGGGGTTTCCTTTCGATAACTGTATCAAATAGTTTTTTGCTTCGTTGTTCGCTTTAAGATCACCAATATCTTTCAGAAGTTTATTCTGTGCTAAACAAACGGTTGATAACAAAATTATTACTAATAGTTTTTTCATAGTATCCACTCCATTCTATTTAATTTGTATTATGATTATTATCATTTACTCATGAAATCATCAATTTCTTTTTTTAAGTTGATCGTATTTATAAAACCGGCAACTATCTCATAGCTTAATACTTTGGAGGATAGTTCTTCATCCCAGAAGTAGGACATATAAACCAAATTAGTACCAAGTAATGTTAGCGCTCCGGGACTTGTATCAGCATTCAATGCGGAAATTTTTTGTAAAAGCTCTTCGGAAGCTCTAAAGTTCTTTGCAAAGACATAGACGGGCGTTACAAGATACCAGCAGTACATACCTTTTCCACTGGAAGAATAATCGAACTGCTTCATGATATACTTAATTGTATTGCCGCTCTCTGTTAAGGTAAATACATAAGATCCATCTTTAGTTGTGTTATAATCTCCTACAAGTTCAGTGAGCATTGAACTGATATCTTTCTGGGCGAAAGAAATATTTGCCAGTAGTAAAAAAAACAAAACAGTCAGTTTTGAAGTCCGCTTACTTAACATAGTTCCTCCGTTAATAAATAATAATTAGTTTGTTTTATTGCCTTGGTGGTTGAATAATAATTATTTCACTTACTAAATCATTCTGATAACCGATTGCAATACCAAGATCTGAGTAGAACGAGAATACTTTTTCCTTCCATGGAATTGACAATCCATCAGAATAAATTCCTTTTAGAGTTTTCTTTACATCAGCTTTCGGCATCCCTATTGGAATGGTTGACTTGGAGTTATCCATTCCTGTAACAACAATTTGAGGTGCAGATGAATTTATTAAAGTAATAGCAACAACTTCTTCACCACCGACAATTTCCAGTCCCAATTTTGAATAGATATACTTATAGATTTTTCTTTCCTTGTTTACCGGAATCATTTCTCCGTCACCAAGTACTTTTCTAACCTCGGCAATTTTTTGAGATGGATAGATTGTTATTTTCGGTTTAGTAAGGGAGATTGATCGTACCGGTTTATAATGAATTGCAATGTTCTTAACTATAGACTCTTTTGATTTGGGCTGTGTATTAATTTTTTTACAAATATCGGTATAAAGTTCGTATGCATAAGTCCACCAAATAGAAGCCGGATTAGATGCGCATAAATATTCGTATAGCTTTGCTGCAGATTCCTGATTTGTTTTATCACTATTTGGACTTTTTAGATTAATGACTATCCTGTTGAAGGAAATGGCATTTTCAATTAAAGAGTTACTGTAACTGACAGCAGCAGTAAGAAATGTTGTTCCCTGATAACCGAATCCATGCGATGGTGATTCCTGTGAATACTTATCTGCTTGCTCAAGTTTATTTACAGCTAATTGAATGTTATTCATAGCAAGATCGGTTACTCCGGCATTCAGATATACTGTGGCTTTCAATGCCGGATCTAAAGTTTTGTCCTGTTCAATAAGCGAGATTGCTTCGGATAGGAATTTTTCCGATTCACCAACACCGGTTCGTTGTGGATGTAATAAATATGCAATTCCAAGATTTGCTTTTACTAATGAAAGGTTTGGATTAATTCTCAATGCTTCTTTAAGATAACCGACAGCATCCCACCAGAGATTTTCGTTTACTCCTCTTGTTCTTGCTTCAAGTGAAGCGGGGCGGCGGTAGAATCCTCCAATTACAATTTGCCCGATGTTGTAATCCTTCAGATCGTTGTAGTCAAACGCATCGAAGTACATCATAAGGTATGCATAACCCAAATTTGCAGAAGCTTCGTAACATGCAGGAAATTCACTACGAACCTTTTCGAAACATGCAATTGATGCTTCATAATTTTCGAAGAACAGGAAGTAAACGCCGTTCTCAAAGGCACTCATAGATCTCCACAAATCCGCCTGAGCGTTATCAACGTAAGCAAGTCTTTCTGTCCAACTCGGGTGATCATAAGAGAGGGCTTCTATAGGTGTATAATCGCTGATTTCTCTTATTGTAGTAAAAGCAGTTAATGCGCCTTTCTTTGAGAAGCCGGCTTTCAGTGTAAGCTTAAGACCTTCAATATCAGCCTCCTTTTCCTGGTCCCTATCATATGCTGCTCGTATAACGTTTTTTGCACCTTTTAATTCAGGAGTAACAGCAGCATCAAGATGCCCACAAAGAATATGGTTTAGTTCATGTCCCAGGATGTAAGCAAGCCGGTCCGGTTTACCTTGAATTACTTTATCGAACATAGTTGATGTTACAACAACCATGTAACCATTATCATTATCAGGATTGAATTGTGCCCATGCATTTAAGTCATTAGTTTGTTCAAGTCTGAATACCGGGGGCCAATCGCGGTTTGCCGGAGTACTTTTAACTGCTGTAAGGAGTTGTTTTGATATTGAGTTTAGTAAATCAGTATCGCTCTGTTTTATTTGTCCATAATTATTAATTGCTGCTAATAATAATAGAAATAGAAGCAGAGGTAAATAGACTAAATTCTTGCTGGAATAATTGATCTTCATAATTGCCTCTCAAAAAAGTGTTTTTCATTTCACATTTATCATTCAATAACGGTTGCATTTAAATATCACAGCAGAAATAATCAGAACAATAGTAAATCCTTATCATTCAGTAATTTTTATTCTCCGTACATAACAAAAGAACTCCAGTAAAACGGATTTGAAAATTTAGTTTCCAGCATTTCAATTTTTGCTTTACGTAAAGCTTCTTCCTTGGTCATTTTTTTCTGAATAATATTTATAAATAGTTTTATCATCAGTTCTTTTGTTCCTTCATCACTAACATTCCATAGACTTACAATCGCTGCTTGTGTCCCGGCGTGCATAACAGCGCGGGTCAAACCAACTACGCCCTCGCCGCGACGTATTTTACCCTTGCCGGTCTGACACGCAGAAAGAACAACGAGCTTTGCGTTCCAATCAAGATTCATTATTTCATCGATAGTTAAATATCCGTCATCAGTT
>JBBIHP010000137.1:0-6085 GCA_037446915.1 Ignavibacteria bacterium | reverse complement strand
CATCGAACAAATCCGGATCGCTGGTAACAAGTTCAACAACTTCGTTTGCTTTACCAATTGAGCGGAGATCGTGACCCTTTAGTAAGTCATAAATAGTAAGCATTTATTTCCATTCAAGTATTTCCATTTCATCGCCAACTGAAATTAATCCGCTGCCCCGGTGAAGTAGATTTTGCCCGAACAATACTTTGTTATTCACGGTTCTATATGTTGAAAGTGTCTTCAACGGCTCTTCGTTCTTAACACCGCTATATTGATCAATTGTAGTAACAACACAGCGCGCACATGGTTTTACAGGATAAAAAGTAACACCGCCAACTGAAAAACTTTTAATTCGGTCTTCATCAAACGGATCGCCCCCGCTAAACACAATGTTTGGTCTAAAGCGATTCATGGGAAGTTTTTGCTCTAAACGAGAATTTAGATCGTCAAGCGATTTCTGGCCAATTAACAGGAACGGATACGCGTCTGCAAAGCTTACTATTTCATTATTGAACGCATATTTTTTATCAACCGGGCGCATTGATTCATCGGGCATATATACTATTTTGCACTTTACTTTCAACATTTCGCTAAACCATTCATCTGCTTCAGAGCTTACTTTGTTTGCGGGTACGCTATCATCCCATATAACAACTTCTATTTTCTCTTTACTTACATTCTCGGTATTAATTAACAAAGATGCATTATTATTCCTGTGGTTAAACTCTAAACTCTTTTCTCTTAACTCTACACTAATAAGTGCCATTTGCGGGTGCGTTCGCTGAGTAATGAACCAACCCGATTCATCGACCAGCAAACATCGTCTGTCGTTCTTCAAACCCCAATTTGTAACCTCGGCAGATTGAAGATTGATTCCGCCGAGTGATTTAACGGGATAAATAATTATTTCCGATAAGTAATACATAGGCGCGGTAGATCTTAATAATTATTAATTATGAGTTATTTTTTTTATGTGTTAAAATACGCCAGCACAATTTCCTGCACTACATTAACAATTCATATCTCTAAATTCAACTTTTATTACAACTTGGGTTTGGTGGATAATATTATAATTGTTAATTCCGGGGTGGAATTGTAACGAATGGGTGCAAGCGACATTCCGAGCCCGCGGTTTACTATAGCAAGCATATCACCAAACCAGAAATCGCCTTTTACATATCTGGTTTCTATGAGAGTTGGTGAAAGATTTATAAACGGGAAGAAAAATGTTAGTTGTCCGCCATGCGTGTGACCGGCAAGAAATAAGTCGTATCCAGATTTATAAGCTTTGTCAATTAAGAATTGCCGCGGCTGATGAGTTAAAAAAATTCTTATATCTTCGTCATTAACATGATTGGAGAGAGTATCAATTGTGTTTCTGTCAATTCTTTGCACATAAGTATTCGTGATAAATGTTACACCGATTTTTGCATTTTCAACATCAATACTCACCTTGCCGTTATCAATCATTTTTACATTTTTCGAAAGCAGAGCTTCAGTAATTTCTCTTCTACTCCTTTCGTTATCGGTTCTATATGCCCAGTTGTCGTGATCTCCCACGCAAGAGTAAACGCCATGTTTTGCCTTTATTTTACCAAGTGATTCTGCGGCAAGGTCAATATAGTCCGGGGTAGAAGTTATTACATCGCCGGCAATAAGAACCAGATCGGGACTTGTTTTATTTACTTCATCAATGTATTTGTCTAAACGGGATTTATTTGTATAGCGATCCGCCTGAACATCGGCAATCAACGCAATCTTAAAACCATTTAATGATTCGGGCAGATTTTCTTTTTTATATTCAACAATCCGAACGGATACGTTTGAATAATCATAATAAGTTCTTACAGGAATGTAGAGCGCAAAGAAGAGAACTAAAATAATCCTGATTGATGCAAAAACTTTTTTCAAGTTTTCTTTGTAGCTCTTTACAAAAGGAATTAAAATTAATCTGATAAAATCTATTACTAGAAAAAGGAGTGTTGATTGAAAAACAAGAACCATATAAACCCAGAAAGGATACTGCACAAAAATATCGAACCAGAAATATGGCGGAGGAAACAATGCACTTTTACCTGTAACCTGTACATAAATTAAATAAAACAATCCCCAGACGAGATAGAAATTTGCGAAAAACAGAAAGACCCATTTATATTTATTAACCCGGGACTTGTTCACACGCGGAAATATTTCCTTAATGGAACTTATAATCCTTCTAACAAAATAGAACTGGATGCCGAGCGCAAGAATGGCAATTATTAATATCCGGAGTATAAAACTCATTTATTCAATTCTAACATAATGTGATTTAATTACTCAATTATTTTTAGCTGCTTCAAAATTTTTCTGGAAAGTTCTGCTCTTATTTTAACAACATCCTCGAAAGTTTCACCATCTACATTGAAAGCAAAGAGATAAACATTATTCTCTTTTTCTATATAACCAACAAGCCAGCCGATAAATTCCCCTGTAATTTTTTTACCAGTTCCCGTTTTATATTTTAGCACGGATTTGGAATATTTTTCCTCGCTCATAATATTTTTAACAACATCGATAGTACGTTTAGAAAACGGAAGTTTATACTCGTAAAGTTTCTTCATAAACTCAACCTGTTCATCCGCAGAAATTTGAAGCGAGTTATCGAGCCAGAAAGAATCCACATTCTCACCAATAACTTTATTTCCGTAATTCAAACTATTCAAATATTTCTGCATCCGCTCCCTCCCTACTCTCCGCGCCAATTCCTGATAATAAGGAACAACGGAAAGTTTAATTGCCGATCTTAAAGTATGATCCTTATTCCAGTCATCATTCCATCTTTTTATTCCATCCCATTTAATCACAAAATTTTCATCCTTTATAACGCCCGTTTCCAGCCCAATCAAAGAATTCGGAATTTTAAATGTAGATGCCGGAGTAAATCTCAACGCGGCTCTTTCCGGGTTAATTGTAATGTATTCATTCTTATTAACATCATATATCACCAGCGTTCCGTAATGTCCTTCGAACTGGTCTTTATTTTCCTGTGCATTCAACACCAAATAAAAAAGTAAAAATATAATTGATACTCTTTTCATTTTAATCTCTCGTTAAACACAGAAATATCAACCGGGGGTTCCGGCGACCAATATAAACTATAATAATCGCCACTGAACAACTGTCTGGAGCCGACGGGCAGAAACGGTTCGTTGAACGGCGGACCGAATAAACCGATTGGACCAAATGGCGCTTTACCCTTTTTCTGAATTATAAAAAGCATGTAATCAAATCTTTCCCAATAAACTTTTTCTAAAGCTGTTTCTCTTATTACGGGCATTCTTAAAATATATGAAGCCCACCATTCAAGTCCGTGACGCGCCACCATCAACACTCTTCCATCAGATGGAAGGTTCTCTTTCATCAGATTTAATTCATTAAACTGATCTCTATTCATATTAGAAACCGGTTTAATGTTAATTCTAAGAACGATCGAAAAAAATACGATCATAATTAAAGATGAATAAATTACTTTTTTGGTTCCCGGAGTCCGGATGTTATTAAGTATAAAAGGAATTAACGACACAGCCGGAACGTAGGATATAAAAGTTAATCTCTGCGACCATTCAACTCCAATTAACGGAAAGGCAAGGATAAACGATAAAACAATTGAAGAAAGAAAAAATATTTTTTTTATGTTTGTAATCTCCTTAAGTCGTTTTATATAGATGAACAGCGTTGATATTGCGATTAAGTTTATCAAAATTATATTTGCTAAATCTATTGGTGAAATAACCGGTTTTTTTTGAAGGAAAAGAATAATAACCGGATCCCTAAACGCATTATTAACAAAATCAAAAACGGTTTTTAAACGCGGAGGACTAATTATCAAAATTATTATGTACGATATGATGATTAAAGAAATAGAAATGATGGTAAACTTAACGCTGATTTTTTTACCAATTATGTTTTTGATTAGTGCTACAATTATTACGTATAGAATTGCTACAAGAAAACATCCAAAATGAGTTATTCCTGTAAGCACAAAAAACAAGATGGTTATCGGGTAATCCGGGATGCGTCTGCTGCTCAAACTTTTATGAGCCCACAGCATTAAACTGAAGAGCCATACAATTCCCAGGGAGTTCTTTTGAAAATCCGAAACCAGAATCAAAAAAGAAATATATAAAATCGATATCGAGGCTGTAACTAATATAGTAAACTTATTCTCCTTCTCATCAGACAGCCGGCGCGCTAAATAATATGCCGGTATTATTGCAAGTGTGGGAACAACCGAATCGAACAATCGGCATGCAAGGTCAATTGATCTTTCAAAGTCCGCAATACCAATAAGCATAAACAGTTTTGCCAAAAGTGCTTCAAGAAAAAATATCAGCGGAAAGTCTTTGAATAGTATTTCGCCGCTCTCAATAATTGATCGAACATTAGCAAGATAAAACGCACCATTTGCGCCGGGAATAAATTCTGTTGAAAAATTCAGAAATAGCCGTATAGAAGAGGAGACAACATAGATAACAGTTAAAAGTGCAAAATCGCGTTTGGGAATTTTCATTTGCTCCTGAACTGTTTTATATAATTTTTTGTGAACTCTGATAAAACAAGCCGTCCGTTTATTTCGGCACGTTCTTCAAGAAGCTCGTCCCAGTCCTCCGTCCCTTTCCAGAAAACTTTTTTAAGCTGGGCAACTGCATCGGGATTAAAGCCGGAAATTTTCCTTGCCAATTCTGCAACAGCTTCGTCAAGCTCCCGGTTAGTTGCAAAAACTTTTGTATAAAGTCCGTTCTGCTTTGCCCAGAACGCATCGCGCCATTCAGCGTCAATAGTCATTGTTATAAAAGCTGTTTTGCCTATTTTTCTTTCAACGGCAGGACCAACAACAAGCGGACCGATACCGAGTAGAATTTCACTTAATCGCACGGAA
Source organism: Ignavibacteria bacterium (assembly GCA_037446915.1). Classification (GTDB taxonomy): domain Bacteria; phylum Bacteroidota; class Ignavibacteria; order Ignavibacteriales; family Melioribacteraceae; genus DSXH01. The sequence continues at coordinate 1,185 of JBBIHP010000137.1, read as the reverse complement.
GCTTCGTTTGATGCGAGCGTATAATCTGCTGCTGCGGCAATTCCAACTCCGCCGCCAACAGCTTTACCATGAACACGTGCAATAATAAACTTGGGACATTTTCTCATAGAATTTATGAGTTGGGCAAATCCCATAAAAAATTCTTTACCGCTTTTAAAATCTTTTATGGAAAGAAGCTCATCAAATGAGGCTCCTCCGCAAAATGATTTTTCCCCATCACTTTTTATAATTATTACCCTGGACTTATTATCGGCGGCAATTTTATTGATTGCCTCTGTAATCTCCTTTAATATTTTAAGGGGAAGGGAGTTACTTTTAGGATGAAAGAAACTGACGGTTGCAATTCCATTTAGAATGCTAACGGTTACTTTTCCATTTTCCATCGGCTCCTCCTAGTATTTTATTTTCTATTGTTTAAAATGGATTCAACTCGATCAATACTATCGATTATAAAATCCGGATTATAATTCTTAAGACTTTCTTTTTTCCGGTATCCATAAGTAACCGCGCATGTAAATGCGCCGGCATTTTTTCCGCACTCAATGTCAAGTTCAGAGTCACCGATCATTAAAGTATTGCCGGCATCAACATTCACTTCATTACACAATTTTAGAAGGGGTTCCGGAGAAGGTTTATGTGCAACTCCCTGTCGGCGACCCATTACCCCATCAAAATTATTAAATAGATTAAAATGTTTCAGTATCAGTTCGGCCTGGTCCTGTCCTTTTGTTGTAAGTAGTCCAATCTTTAAACCGATTTGCTTCAAACGATCAATTGAAATACTTACTTCAGGATAAAGTTCAGATTCGTTCATGTAATCAAAATAGATCGATTTATATATCTTGAGAAAGTATTCAAAATCAGGAACCTTAAAACCAAATTCTCTGAAAATATCTTCGAAGTGCATTCCGATCATATTCAAGAATTGTTGATGCGGAATAGTATTTGTAATACCAACTTCTTTTAAAGCATGTAAAGTTGCTTTATAAATAGTTTCGTGAGAGCTTACCAATGTTCCGTCAAGATCAAAAACGACAAAATCAATTTTCATTTTAATGCCGGGAAAAGTTATTAAACAAAACGGGGTATTTCGAAAGTAAATTTAACGGTTTTTACTTTTAATGCTCAATTGCCATAATTCGATATTTCAAGGAATCTAGGAAGTTGTGTTGCCACACCTTCTTT